>JAGRAS010000378.1 GCA_020434465.1 Bdellovibrionales bacterium
TCTTAATAATTTCTAGCTGCATCCTATTTTTTTTTTTTTTTTAGACTCAAATTAATGCTTTTGGATAATTTGTATTCTTACAATACGCCGCAATGCAGAAGTCAAGGTTTTGAAAATCATCTCTAAATAAGTTGATAATTTTGTTATTGCACTTATATTTTAATAAAAGTGTTGTTAGTATTTTTTCGAACTCAATATTTGAGTTTACATTTATAATACTAATTTGATTACTTGCTCTTTTGGCTAACTCAAGAACTGATTTCTTAAAAGGCTTGTTTGCTATGATTTCTGCACTCTCACCTAAAGATAGCGCTTTACCACCAATTTTAATAAACTCTTCTGCAAGTTCTTCATAGCAGCCGTTTAGAATAAAACCGCTAGAATTTTCTTTTTGCAATTGAGATAGAAAATTACTAGATGAATTAATGCTATTTTGAACTCGCCCCCATGGAATAAAGTTTTTGCAGCCAATACTGATTGTTGACTGGTAATAATCAGTATCAAAGGTCCAGCTTAATGGTGGTGTGAATTTTTGCATTTAGATTAATATCAAATAATTACTATACCTTAGGCAAATTCAATCTAAGAAAAATTCGTATCTTCCTGAAATCTCTATATTTTTCTCTTAAGTGAGCACCTTTATCAACCGATTACATCTAAAGAGGACGGGTCTTAGAATGTTCATGCCGATAGCTTAAGGAAAGCTATTTTAAAGACCAAAAAGCAAGGATTAGCTTTAATGTCCATTATTAAAGATATCAATAGTAATTTTATAAGCAGACTTGCGTCTGTTTCAAGCAATTCAAGAGATACGCGAGCATTAGCAAAAGCTCTAAACGGACAATCTTCTAAAGTTTCAATTAGCGATCTTGGCCAAAGTGCCGCTGGAACATTAAGCAAAGCTGTTACAAATGTTAACAGAGTAATAAGCTCATTAAACATCACTGAAGCAAACCTAAATGAAATTCTCGAAAATGTTGAAGACATGTATAGAATTTCTAAGAGGCAACTACCAAGAGGCTTAACAAAAGGACAAATAAGAAATTTCCAAAAAAAAGCAAATCGAATAATTGAAATTCTAGATGAAGCAAGTGATTTAGATATTGACCTTTTGAATAAAGATGGAATAGCAACTCTATTAACATCTGTTGGTTTTGATCCAGACACATCAACCACAATTAGTGACTTTTTAGACCAATTTAGAACTGTAAAAGGCGATTCAAATAAAAATACACTTGTTAGTCAGGAAGTAACAAAAAACGTTAAAGTCCCAGCTTCACTACAGGGGACTGTTAGCACAGTTCAATCCGCTGTTTATGAAAGAGAAACAAATATTAGTGCAAGCACTACAGGTAATGGGCCGCTATTTGAAGATGGCATAATTTATAATGCAACTGATGCCGATCAGTCTGCTACAGTACCGCATATTAGAAATGATAGTGCCTATACGACAGCTCTAGCGCCAGGCCTTGGAGCAAACTTTTCAATATTAGGTGCCCACGAATCAAGTGGTTATATTATTGCTAAATCAACAGATGATGCTCTTGGATACAATGCAAGTAATGATGAAGTTCTATATTTAATAGATCCTTCAGGAAACATCATCCAGCAACTTTCAGTTGCAACTACTGGAAATACTATTTCAGAAGCTACTATTAGTGCAGATGGAAAAACAGCATTATTTAGTTATTCAAACGGAGGAGTATCCAGCGCTGATATCGTCCAGATTTCTGGAAGTTTTGGTGCAGATCCAAGTTCCTTAACAACATCAACAGTTGCATCTGGCGCAAGTTCACAGAGCAGTTTAGCTCTGTCTGATGATGGTTCATATTATGCTTTTATTGAACTAGGAAAAATAAATTTTTCTGACACAGCTACAAAGACTGCTGACTCAACTATTACAGCTCTGACAACAAATACATATGCAGTAGATTTTATCGATAATAATCAAATTGTATTTATCGATGATGGTAGTTCAAATCAAGACGTTGAGTTGTTTACATATGGAGGTGGATCAACAACAAC
>JAGRAS010000379.1 GCA_020434465.1 Bdellovibrionales bacterium
CTGTATTTGTAGTTCATTTTTATGCGAGGTGTATATTTATTTTCTGCCGCTCGACTTGGACTATGTCCAAGATCAAAGCATAAAACTTACAGGCTCTTAATAGTTTGTAGAAAATTTTTTCTTAAAATCTCTCACTACAAGTACTTCCACCTTCTTTGAAACAATTTAAAGTAAAAGTTATTTGTTGTGTACACTCTATAGAACAACTATAACCATTTTCACCCATAATTTGCAGGTCGGTATTACTTGCAGTTGCACTTGTAGAGTCTGTACTATCAATAGCAAAACTAGTTGCTCCATTAGCTCCAAGGGGTGTTAAAACAACAGTACTGCCGTTAACAGATGTAGTGACCTGGCCTATTCCGCAATCGGAATCACCTGAAAATTCTCTTTCTAATAAATCGTCACAGCCAGTGCTTGCTGTCTCACTTGGAGTGGCAGTTGGTGTTGCACCTGCATCACCAGTAGAACCGGAACCTTTTAAAGCATTTCCAATCGATATTGCTTCACAGGTGAAAGCATCGCTACACTCTTTTTTCGTAGTAAGAGTAACGTCTGCGGTTGAATCAGTATCAGTTTCAACACCATTATATTCTAGGCGTTGAGTTTCATCACAGGTTACACCTCCACCTATATTATTGTCAGTTATCGTTAAAGCATCTACTGAGAAGCCATTATCTCCAACTGTATTTCCAAGAAATTCAGTTCCATTTCCATCATTAAGTGTAACTGCATCTTCATTTTGATTAACTGTATGTGTAAAAGATCCAGTTTGAGTAACAGCACGTGTTCCGCAAGTATTACTTTGTAAATTTAAACTTCCTGCCCAAACTCCGCTAACTTGCCTAGCGTCAGAGCCGCTGCCACCACCTCCACATGCAACAAATAATGATGCTATATTAAGAATAACAATAAAATAGATAGTTTTTTTTAAATTTTTGTGCATGATCTGCCCTCAACATAAAATAAAATAATTGAAGATTAATATCTTGGGACAGATAAAATCACTATGATCCATGTCATATAAGGTTTAATAACTTTAGAATTAAATCATAACTAATCTGTAGCTGCCCAGAGCATTTGAAAAACAGACCGTAAATTTTTAGAAAACACTGGATCTTTTAATTGATATGCATAGTTAGGTTTGTGCCTGGTCATAACCAAAACTATGTAGTCCCCCAATACCCAAATTGAGCTTGAAAAATCGATTCCTGCTGGAACAAGTTTAATTTCTCGACGTTTATATTTCTTGCTAATTTTTACTTCTATTGTTGATTGATTTGTAAAAAATTTAAGTTTTTCTTTAGGTGAAGCTGTCTTCCATGAATACTCAATATGATCTAAATTCTGCTCAGCCCATGTGTGATCTTGATATCCCCACCATGTGTAATCATACTTAGCAACTGATTCCCGCCAAATTGGCAAGTTATCATAAAACATGTTTTTTAAATTCTTATCACCTTCATAAAACTGAAATTTCGGTATACTAAAATTTGTTCCTTTAAAAAAAGGATTGATAAGCTCAACAAGATTTTTTGCGGCAGATTCACGAAATTTTAACTCCTCTTTTTCTTTTTCAATTATCCTCAGTAATGAATTTGGTGGATTGGCTGTGTAAAAACTTGAGGAGCCACGATGCTCTACTGATACAACTCCCTTCTCAACTAATTTATCTAATACTGAATAAGCTGTTGTTCTAGGAATTCTTACACGCTTTGCAATAATTGATGCAGGAGATTTTCCTACCTCAGCTAAGGAAAGAAAAACTTTAATTTCGTTTTGATTAAAGCCCAGTGCATTAAAAAAACTACCAATCATAAGAAAATTTTACCCTGTTGACGGCTTATTGTCGACAGTTATTTTATATATAATTTCAATATATTAAGTGGCTTTTTATAGTATTAGTTTTAAGTATTCCGACATTAAAATCCAAATTCTTATAAGATATATACCTCGCAGTGGAATTTGTATGAAGACAATTAAATATTATTTGAATTTC
>JAGRAS010000037.1 GCA_020434465.1 Bdellovibrionales bacterium
TGTTTTAAAAGACCTTTAAATTTACTGTAAAAAAAAAGCCGCTAAAAGCGGCTTTTTTTATTCTTACAATTGAATTAATCGTATCTGTTACAAGGATCTTTATGTTGCCAACAAGCACGTTGGCCATTAAGCGTACATTCAAGAATTAAATTGTTTGGAAATTGTGAGCATCGTGCATTATTAGTTGGTCTAATATGTACTCTGTCACCATTTTGAATGCCAGCAAAAAATCCTGTGGTGATAGTTTTTCCTTTTGGTGTTTTATACAAGCAGTTTGATGGTCGTTGACCTTTTTTAAACAAGTTAACGATACTACCTGTGTTATCAGAAACAGGTTTATGTAAGTATCCCTGATCTCCATCGTTTACTGGTTGTTTGTTCTTACACGCATTAACTTCTTTTTTGAAGTCATCAAGAGAAAAGCTTAGCTCTACCGCTGTACTACTAACTTTCTTTTTTGCATAAAGAACAGCTTTGCTATTTTCATTAGTTCCACAGGCGAAAAATTTATAGGTAGCTCCTAAAGCCAAAGGCTGTTTTTTAAATTTACTCTGAAGAGCTACTTTTGCACCTTTATTTCTAATTTTTACAAATTTAGCACCATTTACTACAGCACAATTAATTTTTAGTGGCCTTTTACGCTTGATTTTTTGAAAATCTAGCTCTTGGGCAAAAGCCATAGGGCTGGCTAAAAATGCAAGTCCAAAAGCTAAAGCTGTAAAACAGTTTTTATAATACATTTCTTCCCTCTTTTAATTATTAAACATTGTTTAAACTAAGTTACTTAAAGTACACTAATATTCAATTAAATAAGGCACAAGAGGGTAACGGCATTTTATTTTAATTAATTTGAAGTTCTCAAAATATTATCTATTTCACTCAAGGTATTTCCAGGTAGATTCCGAAGAATAAGAAAGCGAAAGAGCACATAGAAGAGATGTAGACTGATATCTGACTACAAAATAAAAACCTGATGGAACAAGATCTAACAACACCTTTTATTGAAGCAGTAACAGATGTGATCACTATGATGTCATCGACAGAAATTAAAACTTTAGAAGTACTTGAAGATAGTGATGGGAAAACCTGGGGTGCAGTAACCGGACTTGTTAATATGAAAGGCGATGGTTATTACGGCCATATGACAATCAGTTTTGATGAGCCTTCAATTTTAGGCATAGTTAACAGAATGTTAGATGAAAAGCATACAGCAGTTAATGATGAAATTATTGATGCTGTAGGTGAGCTAAGTAATGTAATTTCATCGACCACTCGCAGTAAATTTTCTCAATTAAATATAGAGCTTGATATGGCTTTACCTTTGATGATTTCAGGCAAAAATGTAGAGATTTCTCAATTAAGGCAAGGAAAAATACGTAAAATTAAATTCCAAACACCAGAAGGAATCTTTGTAATTGAGACTAATTTGGCAGCCTTGTAAGGATTTCCCCTAAATAAATCTTTAAAAATCAGTTATTCAGAGTAGAAAAAGTGTTTTAAAACATTTTCAAATCAAGTGCTTAGTAAGGAATCTACCAAAGAAATTCCCTAAATAAATTTCCACTCTTAACCGATACTTTTGAGGGAAGCGTCAAACCGAAAGGGAAAGTATATGGAATGGAAATCTCCTTTTATAATCTATCGTGTTTCATCAGATGGCAAATTTCAAGAAGTTTATCATGCAAATGATCTTAAACAGGCTAAGTATTGGCTGACATATATTGCCGAGCCTATGGATGTACTTTGCAAAACACCTGCTCATCCAAGAAGTGAAGCTAAAATGCCAGAATACTGGTCGCATAAAGAGCAAAGTGGAAAAGCGGCTATGAATAAAAAAGATTGGGAAGAAAAGATTAAAGAGAATAAATCTGAAATCTGTTTCCCAGAAGAACAAATTTTACCTCCAGGAAGTCTAGCATAAAAGTTTTATAGGGAGAAATTCTAATGTCTATTTTAAACTCTATTGATGGAAATATTCCAATACTGGTTGTAGATGATTTTTCAACTATGAGAAAAATCGTAAGAACAAGTCTTAAGCAACTTGGATTTACAAATGTTACAGAAGCTGAAGATGGAAGGGTTGCTCTTGAAAAGCTTAGAAATGGAGAATTTAAGTTAATAGTTTCTGATTGGAACATGCCAAACATGATGGGAATTGATTTGCTTAAGGAAGTAAGAGCAGATGAAACTTTAAAACATTTGCCTTTCTTGATGGTCACTGCTGAAGGGAAAAAAGAAAACGTTTTAGAAGCTGCTAAAGCTGGTGTTTCAAACTACATCGTTAAACCCTTTAACGTTGATTCGCTAAAAGAAAAGTTGGAAGCCGTTTTTAAAAAGCATAAAGTTTAGGATTTAACTCTTATGACAGAGAAACTCGCAGAAAAAATTGAAGAAATCGCACTTCTTGTGGTCATGCTGCATGACTCAGATGAACAAGGAGTTGATTTAATTCTTGATATAATTTCAGGTCTTAAAAACGAATTAGCTAGTGATGATTCCCATTCTCGGCTAGTAGAAGCCTGTAACCATGTATTAGAAATTAGAAAAACAGGTGAAATTTCGAAAGTAGTTGCTGAACTTAATAATTTCGTTTCAAATGCGCAAACTTACTTTCAGGATAAAGACTCTGCAACTTTTACCAATGAGCAAGAAGAGACCCCGTGGGGCGAAGATTTAAGCCCACAAGCTGATAGAGATTTAATAGTTGAATTTATTGAAAAGCACACTTCTTTATTAGATGAATATGAAGCTGCTTTACTTGAAGCAGTTGGCACAGATGGTTCTATTAATCCTGATAGCTCAACAACTATGGAAGAGTTGCAAACTTACTTAAAAGGCTACTTGCATAATATAAAAGGAGATGCGGGATCAGTAGGACTAATAGGCGTGCAAAATGTTACCCATTTTGTTGAAGATGCTGTATTAGAAAATTCTCCAGAAAAAATTGTTGAGCAACTGCTTTATTACAAAGAGTGGTTGTTATCAGTGCTTAGTGCATACTCAAATGGCAATGCCCCAGACTGCTTGTCAGTTGAGTTTTTGGAAAAATTTAGAAATGGAATTCAAGGAAAAGCAAATAAAATTAATGTAGTTGAGGACTCTCCTTCTTTAGTTGAGGAAGATTCTAGCGAAGATAATTTTGAATCAAATGTTGAATTTATCTCGCAGGCATATCAAGTTTCTGGTGATGGTGAAATTTTAATTGAATTCTTAGTAGAAGCTGAGGATCACTTAAGTTCTATTGAAAATCTTTTATTAGATAAAGAAAATTATGGAAAAGAAGATTTAGATGCAATTTTTAGAGCTGTGCATTCGATAAAAGGCGGATCTTCTTATTTTAATCTTAGAGAAATCACTGAAACATCTCACACCACTGAAAATTTAATGGATCAAGCTAGAAATGATCAATTAGTTTTCAATAATGCGTTAAAGTCAATTGTTCTTAAATACATTGATATACAACGTAAGTTACTTGATGACGCGCGACAAGCGATTGAAGAGGGCGGAGAACTTCATACTTCTAAAGAAGTCGCAGAATTTGCTAAGACTATTGATGATTATTTGCTATCAGTAGAAATGATAAAAGAATTAAGCCTAGGAAGTGCGTTAGACTTAGTTGCTGAGGCATCAAAATCAGTCGAGCAAACTGAATCAGTTGTTAAAAAAGCTGTGCCTAAGCCTGCTGTAGTTGAAGCTAAGCCAAAACAAGTTAAGAGTGAAAAAGCTCAAGCCTCTGCCGATGAAGACAAAGAAGAAAGTTCTGATAAGAAGGGCGAAAAAGTTAAAGTTAAAAACTTTGTAAAAATCGATATAGATAGGCTCGATCACTTAATTGAGTATATCGGTGAAATGGTTATCTCTTCTTCAATGTTGATTAAAAATTGTCGTGACCATTTATCAGAAAATGAATCCGTATTATCAAATTGCGGCCAATTAGAAAGAATTTCTAGGGAAATTCAGGAAATTGGGATGTCAATGAGATTGGTTCCAATTAAAGGCTTATTTCAAAAGATGTCACGGGTTGTTTGGGACACAGCAAAAAAACTTTCAAAAGACATTAAGTTTGATATGGATGGAGAAGATACAGAGCTTGATCGTTCTGTAATTGATAAACTTGCTGATCCTTTAATGCATATGGTTAGGAATGCAGTTGATCATGGAATTGAATCTCCAGAAGAACGTGAAGCAGCAGGTAAGCCAACCAAAGGTACTGTAAGATTATCTGCTTTTCATTCTGGGGGAAGTATTTATATTGAGATTAAAGACGACGGAAAAGGGCTAGATAGAGAAAAACTAATATCTCATGCAATTAATAAAGGTATTCTCACTGAAAATCAAAAATTAACTGATGAAGAAGCTTTTATGTTAATTTTTGCCCCAGGTTTTTCTACGGCCAAAGTAGTTACTGATGTTTCTGGCAGAGGCGTTGGTATGGACGTTGTTAGAAGAAATATTGAAAGTATGAGAGGCAGAGTTAGCATTAAGTCTCAAGTTGGGAAAGGATCAACTTTTACAATTGAACTACCATTAACATTGGCAATAATGGATGGAATTGAAACTAGTATTGGCGATGAAAATTTTATCATTCCAACCTTATCAATTGTTGAGTTTTTACGCCCAACAGAAGATATGATCATGAATACTTTAGATTGCGGAGAGACTCTAAAATTTAGAGAGCAATTCTTGCCAATCTTTAGAATTTCAAATTTGTATAATGTTCAACCAAAATTTGAAGACATTACAGATAGCATTGCAGTTATAGTAGAAAATAATGGCAAGCTTGTAGCTTTGATAGTTGACTGTGTTTTAGGAAAACTTTCTGCTGTTATTAAAAGCATTGGATCAATTTATAAAGATGTCAAAGGTGTCTCTGGATGCGCAATAATGCCAAACGGATCAATTGGACTAATCTTAGATGTTGCAACGCTTGTAAATTTAGCTCAATCAGCTGAAGGGGCAAGAGTACGGGATAGGCTTCCAAGCAAGAGTATCCTTGAAAAGGCAATTTCTAAGGAAAATCCGATTCATTAAAGGTGCTTGATGGAGCAGAAAATATTTGAATACTTTAGAGATCTAATCTATCGCGAAAGTGGTATAACTTTAAGCGATCAAAAGCGTGTATTACTTGCTAATAGGATACAAAAGAGACTTCGCAAATTAAACCTACAAAGCGATACAGAGTACCTAAAAATAATCGAACTTGATGTTGAAGGTGAAGAATTAGTTCATTTAATTGATGCCATTTCTACAAATCACACTTTCTTTTTTAGAGAAATAGAACACTTTAAATTAATAGAGAAAGTTTTTACTGAATGGAAGCAAGCAAAAAAGAGAAAGGCTAGAATTTGGTGTGCTGCATCTTCAAGTGGCGAGGAGCCATATTCAATTGCGATGATTGCAAATGAAAAATTAGATTTACAAGTAACAGATTTTAAAATGCTTGCTACAGATATTTGTACAACTGTATTACGCAAAGCAATTCAAGGCAATTATCGACCAAGTCAATTAAAAGACGTTCCCCCTGAATTAATTCGTAAGTACTTTCATAGAATTGAAATCGATGAAGAAGATGCTGTACAAGTTAGTTCAGCTCTTAAAAAGTTGATTCTTTATAAAAAACTTAATTTAACAAAAGCTCCTTATCCAATAAAAGGACCATTTGATATAATTTTTTGTCGTAATGTAATGATTTATTTTGATAATGATTTGCGAACTAAGCTTGTAGATAGATTTTATAATCTACTATCCCCAGGTGGATATTTGATTGTTGGGCATTCTGAAAGTCTTTCAAGTATTCCGCATAAATTTAAAATGGCACAAAGTGCCGTTTATAAGAAGGAAGGGTAGAAAATTACTATGTCGAGAGATGATCATGTTGGTATAGCTCAAATGAAAGTGAGCACGGATCCATCAACTGTTTTGACAGCGCCACATTTGGGTTCATGTTTAGGCGTTGTAATTTATGATCCTATCCGAAAAATAGGAGGAGTTATTCATTGTTTGCTTCCACTTTCAAAATCTGATCCGCAAAAAGCCAAAGATAAGCCCTGCATGTATGTTGATACTGGAGTCGTTAAACTTCTAGAGGAGCTGATCAAACTAGGTGCAAGCAAGAAAGATTTAGAAATTTGTGTTGCAGGTGGTGCGCAAATAAATGATCCGGAAAATATTTTTGAAATAGGCAAAAAGAATTTTACAGTTCTAAGAAAAATTTTGTGGAAAAATAACTTGCTTATTAAAGCTCAAGACGTTGGCGAATGCCATTCGCGAACAATCTCTTTAAACATTGGTACTGGAGAAGTCTGGCTTAAAGCAAATGGTGAATTAAAATTATTACATTAGGAGACTATCGTGGCTTATAATTTTTTACTGGTTGATGATTCTAGCATAGTTAGAAAATCACTTAAAAAAACTATTGGAATGACTTCTCTTGAAGTTAGTGCACTGCACGAAGCTGAGAATGGCAAGGTTGCATTAGAGGTTTTAAAAAATGAATGGATAGACCTGATTTTCTTAGACATTAATATGCCAATAATGAATGGAGTAGAATTTATGGAGGCCTTACGGGCTGATGAGAATTTAAAAGATATGGCTGTTATTATTGTTTCGACTGAAGGAAGTAAAGAACGTATCCAGAGACTTGAAGAGCTAGATGTGAAAGCTTACTTAAGAAAACCAGTTACTCCAGAAGATCTAGTAGAAAAAGTAGAAGAAGTTTTAGGAGGCATGGCAAATGGATAATTTTAAAGAAGTAATAGAAAAAATAACAACAAGAATTCTTGAGGATTGGGGAATGATGATGCTTGAGAATGCAGATGTTAATCAAGATATTTTTGATTCTGAAAGCCCCTTTTATTTAGCAACTATTCATTTTAAAGGAGTTGTTGATGGTAAGTATTTTATACTATGCCAAAAAGATTTTATGGATTCTTTAGCTTCGAATTTACTTGGTGAAGATGAGATAACAGATACTGAACGTAAAGATGCATTAAGTGAAATGGCTAATGTTCTTTGTGGTAATATGCTAACAGAATGTTATGGTGATGACACAACATTTGATCTTGTGCTCCCAGCAATTATTGACCCTACAGATGAAATTGTAGGAGAGATTTTTAAAAAACAAACTGTTTGCTATTTAGCAGATGAAGCACCTGTAGCAATTAGTTTTGATTTAGATCTTTAAAGATAAAGTATGGCAATAAAAGTATTAATTGTTGATGATTCGGCTGTCGTTAGGCAAACTTTAGAAAAAGAGCTTGCCAAAGATAAAGGTATAGAAGTTCTTGGAACGGCACCAGATCCATTTATAGCTCGTGATAAAATAGTCAAACTTAAACCCGATGTTGTTACATTAGATATTGAAATGCCGAGAATGGACGGGATAACCTTTTTAAGAAAATTAATGAAGCACTACCCGATTCCAATTGTGATTGTTTCATCAATTGCCCAAAAAGGTTCAGAAGTTGCTCTTGAGGCACTTAAATCTGGTGCTGTAGAAGTATTAGCAAAGCCTGGGCCAGCTTATTCCGTGGGAGATATGGCTCTTGAATTATGTGAGAAAATCAAATCTGCATCAAAAGCAAATCTTACAAAAATTGCTTCACAAGCTCAGCTTGTATCTAGTTCAGTGAATCAAGTTAAAGCTCTTACTAAAACAACTCATAAAGTTCTTGTTATTGGAGC
Organism: Bdellovibrionales bacterium; assembly: GCA_020434465.1. The sequence goes on from JAGRAS010000037.1 coordinate 7,684, forward strand.
TTCTACTGGTGGAACTCAGGCAATAGAGTACGTCTTAAGACAATTCCCAGCTAATGCGCCAGGTACAGTAATTGTGCAGCATATGCCAGCAGGTTTTACTAAGACATTTTCTGATCGTCTAAATGAGATTTGTGCTGTTGAAGTTAAAGAAGCAAAAAATGGTGATACAATTATTCCAGGCAGAGTTTTAATAGCACCTGGAAATTTTCATATGATGGTAAATAGATCTGGAGCGCAGTATTTTGTTGAAGTAAAAGAAGGGCCGCTTGTTGGGCGTCATCGACCGTCTGTAGATGTCTTGTTTAACTCAGCAGCAGTTCATTTAGGGAAAAATGCTGTTGGCTTGATGCTAACTGGAATGGGAAAAGATGGCGCCCAAGGAATGAAAAAAATGAGAGAAGCTGGGTCCTTTAACTTTGCCCAGGATGAAGCCACTTCTGTAGTCTATGGAATGCCAAAAGCAGCTGTTGAGGCTGGAGCAGTTGATGTTTCTCTTCCGCTTGACAAGATAGCAACTGAAATGATTGCTAAAGCACTAACTTAAGATTCTCTTTATATTCCTTGTATTTAAAAAGCCGTTTTGAAACCAGAGTAAATTATTTTGGATTATATCAGTAAATTTACTCGTTTTTATGGCTTTTTTTTGCTGATTTTTAAAATCTTGTAAATTTAGTCTAGGCCAAACAGCATCATAGATAGAAAAATGAAAAGAGGAAATGTTGTAAGTAAACAGCTAACTCTTTAGCGGTAATTTTTTTAGGTTCTAATAAGAAGGATTTTTTATGTTTAGAAAAAAAATATCTTTATTACTTTTATCAGTTCTTGCACTTCTAGTTTCAATTCAATCAGCAAGTGCAGATGATCTTACTCTAGATTTAAATGCTGGTTTCTATTCAGATTATATGTTTCGTGGATTTAATCTGTATGATGGGACTTCTATTCAACCAGCAGTTGGCCTAGGCTATGGCTTAAGTGATTCTAGCTCAGTTAATTTTTCTGCTTGGTCACACCTTTCTGGAGAAGGCGGAAAAAGTACTGCAACAAAGTTTACTGAAATAGATTACACAGCTAGCTATGATGTTTCATTTGATAACGTAGGACTTTCATTCGGTCATATTTGGTATACTTATCCAGCTGACAGTGATGGGATAAATGATACAAGTGAGTTTTTTGCATCTATTGCATTTGACACTTTTTTAACACCAACAGTATCTGCGTATCATGATTATGAAGAATTTGATGCTCAGTATTATGAGTTAGGCCTAAGCCATACTGTTGAAACTGACGCCTTAGGTGATGGTTTTAATATGACTCCATATGTAACTTTTGCCTTTGCTTCCAATGCAGACAAAGTTTATGCAGATGACGGCTTAGTGCATGTTACTTTTGGTGTTTCATTTGACGCTGCAATCGGTGATGTTGTGCTTTCTCCGAGCTTAAACGTTACCAGAGAAGCTGATGACTTAACTGAAAATGAATTCTGGACAGGAATTAATTTCGGTTACAGCATGTAGTTAATTTTATTTGCGCCAAAAAAAAGCCCGCATAGTTTAAAAACTATGCGGGCTTTTTAATTATTAGACTATTAATTATTAGAATCTAGTCTTTGGTAGTCAACCATGCCACTTCCACCAGTTTTGCTTCGTGGAATGCGCTTTACAGTTTGTTTTTTATTATCTTCATTAAGAGTATCTAATTTTGGCTGTGCTTTCATCTGAGAATCTTCAGAACTTTTAGCTTGTAAATCATTTTGTTTATTAGTTTGTTCACCAACATTTAACGCATGCACAGCACCACTTCCGCCAGTTCTAGAACGTAAAATTTTATGGCTTGCAGCAGGGTTTTCTGCTAAACAAAGTCCAGAAAGAAAAAATACAGCACACATGCTTATAAAAGTAGTTCTCATTGTGTTTCTCCAAATATAAAAACGCTAATACTAAGCTTTAGTCTAATAGCAGATTATTGCTTACTCAAATCAAATATAAGATAGATTTGAAATTAGTCTATTTGTTTCTACGTGTATTACCTAGGTTTATCTCTAACTAGTTTAAAATACTAGATTAAATTATAAGAAATTTTAGTATCATCTTCAACTTAGCCTTAAGTTTTCTTAAACAGTAAACGACATAATACGTGGGAGAAGTGGAAGCGTTCTATTCTGTTCAATTAAAAACGTTTTATTCCGCTAAGATAACAATCTGGCTTAATTGCCTTTTTTGTGGAAATTCTTATGCTTAAAAAGTTAAACCTCAGCGTCAAGTTAATTTTAATCTCTTTAATTTTGGGAGTTTTGCCATTTGC
>JAGRAS010000380.1 GCA_020434465.1 Bdellovibrionales bacterium
ATTTTCTAGATCTTCACCCGAAGATCTGCTACTTGCCCGAAGTTCGCCTCTTAGGAATGAACTATTACTAAAAAGAGTACCTTTGGAAATTTGAGCAGCAAAGAGTAGGGTGTCATCTCTTGAGCCAAGTACTTCTGGAGCAAATTGGAAGCTAACAGAGTGTGTATTCCCAAGGTTATAATCACTAACCCTTGAAAAACGGTCGATATAAGCCATCGAAATAAAGTCTGGTTCAATCGACTGATAGGTAAATGTGGGGCCACTATATCTTCTACTTTTAGCCAGAAAAGCTGGGTCACTACTAACTTCACTAGGATCTAAGTCTAAATCTTCGAAATCATCTGCATCTGCCTCAAAAAAGCGTGTATCATCATAGCTATAGCCAAAAGTATAACGCTTTCTATTAACTTGGGCGTCACCCCTAGCAAAGGTAAAACCAGCCCCTAATTTTAGCGATTTTTGACGAAAGATAAAGCTTTCATCACTGTTATCAAAAAGCTTGCCTACAAAATCTCTATCTACGATATCACTTGACCACGCATAGTCTTCGATTAGACTTCTAAATGGCCTTCCTGCATTGAAAATAAATTCTTCTCCATCACTTCGGGCAAGATATGCTGCTAAAAGTTTGTTTTTTGTATTTAAAACACGAGGGTCTTCCCAAACTGTTTCAATGATTTCTCTACTATCTTCTTCTGCATAAAGTGCTTCAAGACGCTTACCAAAGCCTGCTAAATTGCTTTCTGAAACCCCAGCAGAAAATCTATCTCTACCATCACCAGATGAGAAGCTAAACTGGGGGATTATTGTCCATGTATCTTGGACAGATACAAAAACATCAACAAATTGACCTTCAGTTTTGTAGCTTATTTTTGGTGATTTTAAAAAACGAATATTTCTAAGATTTCTTAAGCTTTCTGCAATAACAAAAGGATCAAAATAATCGCCTTCTTTAAATAATAACTCAGTAAGAATAACATTTTCACGCGTATTTAACTTTAATTGATTTGCAGTTTTGTAAATCAGATTCGTTTCTTCAGATTTAGAGAAGATATTTTTAACTTCTACAGTAATACTTCTTATTTTTGGTGAGGGAGCTGTTTTCTCATCCTCAGCAAAGGCAAATTCCAATGATAAAAAGAGCGTCAGGAATATAAAAATCGAAAATAAACGCACCCAATAAGCCTTAAATAAGCAAGTTTAAAGTCCACAATCAAAACTAGAAATCTAGAGACTATGCTCGAGGGAATCATTGCACTCAGTTTGAATGTGGCCAAGTCTATAAATATTGACAGCGTTTGAATTTTTTAGCCTTTTTATTTATTAATATCAAGATGTTAGAAAGAGAAATGCTTATAGAGACCTAAAAATTCATATTGTAATTAAATTACTTACATAGTTTAAAAAGCTAAGTGTAATATACAGTGTAGACGATAGATTTAGGAGCTAAAATGAGTTCAAAAGAAGAAAAAAATAACATGGATTTAGAGTCCAGCGCAGCAAAATCTCTATTTTTAGGGACGATTATTGAACAAAACTTATTTCCTTTTCCTAAGTTCTCAGCCGAAGAAAAAGAAACTCTTGAGTTAGTCGTTGAGTCGATTGATAAATTTTTAGCTGGTAAAGACGAAGAGTTTAGAAAGTATGATACTCAAGGGGCACAGCCTGATGAGTATGTTGATGCTCTAAAAGAACTAGGTTTGTTTGGTCTTATCATTCCGGAAGAATATGGTGGAATTGGCTTGTCAAATTCTGGTTATTCAAGAGTTCTTCAACAAACAAGCAAATACGACGCCTCAACCTCGCTAACTGTTGGCGCTCATAGCTCTATTGGAATGAAAGGCTTATTGCTTTTTGGAACTGACGAGCAAAAGAAAAAATACTTACCAAAACTTGCTTCTGGAGAGTATTTGGGTTGTTTTGGGCTTACAGAGCCAGACTTTGGCTCAAACCCTGGAGGAATGCTATCCAAATTTGAAGATAAAGGGGATT
>JAGRAS010000381.1 GCA_020434465.1 Bdellovibrionales bacterium
TTATAGGGTTGGACTCTATTAAAGTCACATTGACTCTTGGGCTCACTAAGGCAGCTGTAAGCCCTAGAAGTGGGATTGGCCCACAGCCTGCGTCAATAACTTGCAGAGCTTTTCCAGGTTCTTTTTCTTTTAAAAGATCTTGGGTTGCATAGAGTACAGCACAAACAAATTTCTTGGTTCGCACCCAATCCTTAATACAATCTATCGCGCTGAAAGGCTCCAGAGAAATGCTTATACCTTTATGGGTATCACTGTAGTTGTTTTTTGAAAAAAATGTAGCTACAAGTTTTTTTAAATCAATTCCACTTAAAAAGAAGTCAATTATACTCTGAGCTGGATTGTTTTCTTGCAGAACTTCCCTTTGCTTTATGATTTCGCCACGAGCTAGGACGGTAACTGGTAGATCCGGTAAGCTTTGTATCAATGAAAAAAATACCTTTTTTGCTGCTCTACGTTTAATTTTGTCTAAAACTCTTGCTAGTTCTTTACTATTGAACTTAGACAATGAATCTTGCTTAATATTTAAAACTTCCAAGGCAAGCTTTAAATCTGTAGTTAAAGCTTGCCCGTTTAGAGTAGTGGTTTTAAGAAAGCTAAAATCTCTAAGTTCCTTTCTAAATAGCTTTTGATGCTCATTAAGTAGCCATGGTAATAGATCGTCTAAAACAGGTTGCTTTAAACTACTTAAAGTTAGCGGCTTATTTTGTACTACTACTTCCATTTAAGATAAATCTAATTCATCGAATTTGTCAGAGAATGCATATTAGACAAAAAATCAGATTCTTAGTAAACTGTGGCTCTTGTTTTTTAGTTATAATTAACTTGCAATGACCAATACCTCAGAAAATCAACATAATTTCTATGGCTTCACCCTTGAAGCTTTAGAGGAATTTTTGGTTGAAAACCTAAAGCAAAAGTCATTTAGGGCCAAACAGCTCTTCCAGTGGGTATATCAAAGAGACAAGTTAAACTTTGAAGATATGACAGATTTATCTAAAGAGCTTAGAGGCATTTTTAACGAGACATTCTATTTCCTTGATTGCAATCACGAAAGCCGAGCCATCAGTAAAGATGGCACTAGAAAATATTTGTTCAAGATGGATAAAAACGACTTGATTGAAAGTGTTATGATTAAACAGGAAGACCGCATGACTCTTTGCGTTTCTTCACAAGTTGGATGCGCTCTTGGTTGTAAGTTCTGCCAAACAGGCACAATGGGTCTAAAAAGGAATCTTACAACTGCTGAAATTATAAAACAATTTGTTGGTGTAAAAAGAGACTCTGTAAACTTTAACGATATGTACAGCAATGTTGTTTTTATGGGAATGGGGGAGCCGCTTCATAATTACAAAGGAGTAACTGAGGCTTTAAAAATTATCACATCAGATTTTGGCTTAGGTCTTTCAGGTAGAAAAATAACAGTTTCTTCAGTTGGGCTTGTTCCTGCTATTGCAAAATTTGGCAAATCAGGAATTGATGTAAATTTAGCAATTTCTCTTAATGCAACTACAGACGAGATAAGATCTAAAATAATGCCTGTAAACGATCGCTACAATATAAGCACTTTACTAGGCACTCTTAGAGAATACCCACTAAAAAGAAGAAAGAAGTTTACTATTGAATACGTGATGCTTAAGGATTTAAACGACACTGATGCCGATTTAAAGCGTTTACCGCTCATTTTAAAAGATTTACCAGTTAAAATAAACCTTATCCCATACAATGAAAATGCCGGCCTAGGCTTTCACGAGCCTCTTAAAGAAACTGTTTTTAAATGGCAAAGAAAGCTATTAGACCAAGGTTTAACTTCTACTATTAGGTGGTCTAAGGGCAGGGACATTGATGCCGCCTGCGGCCAACTTGTAACAGCTACAAAGCAAGAAAAAACAAAAAACAATATTTCTCCAATATTTATTGAAAAAATAGAGCAAGCAAAAAGGGATTTGATTGAAAATATTGCTTAAATTGACTTAATAGAATTAAAA
>JAGRAS010000382.1 GCA_020434465.1 Bdellovibrionales bacterium
TTTTCTTTAGCTGTAAAAAGAGTTTTTGATAAATTGCAAAGTGAGGCAGTTGAAGAAGGAAAAGATAAAGATTTTAATTTTGAGTTTAAGCTAAGTACAAATGATATTCGCCCTGATAGGAATGATTCTGTTGAAGAGATAGAGCCGGCTATTGAAGTAGAAAAATACATACAAAAGTTTGGTTCTTCCTATAGAGAAATACTAAAAAAACTAGCTGAGCAAATACCACCGCTAGATTCAAGTACAAAGATTACAGTATGCATTCCAGTAGCAGCGCATGAAGAGCAAAATTTTATTTATAATACACTTAAAACTTTAAATTTGCAGACTTTGAGTAAGGATTTATTTGAAGTTGTTATCCTTGCTAATTATCCCAAATTTTCAAAACAAGTTAGAAAAATAAAACTTGATGATACGATGTCTGAAATTGAGAGGTTTAAAAAAGATTTTCCAGAACTGAAGGTAAACGTGTTATTTGCTGAAATGGTAGATAATGCTGCTAAAATTGGAAATATTAGAGCAATCTTAAGCGATGTAGCTTGTTTAAGATGGCATGAGCGGCAAATTGATCAAGATCATTTTTTGATGAGATTTGATGCAGATACATTAAATATTCACCCTGAGGCATTAGGGTATTACTTAAGAGTATTTGAAAAAAATCCTAATGTTGATGGGCTTGGTGGGCCCGTTAGTATTACGCCAGACTTTGCCTTACGACATCCAATAGGGTTTGTTGGTGGTGCATTATTTAATCTTTTATCTAAAAGATTAGCAGCTAAAACAAAACAATTTAAACCACAGGGGCCAAATACTCTTTTACGAATTGGGGTATATGCAAAAGTTGGTGGCTATTTATCAGACTTTAATTGTGGTGAAGGTGTTGATTTAGATTTTGCTGTAATAGATCTAAGGCATAAATCTTCTCAATTTAGAGCTTTTATGCATACTGGTGCATCAACAAGGCTTATAACCAGCGAACGTAGAGGTGAAGTTGCTTCAACAAAAGCTACTTATGGTAGCCAGTGGAGTCTTAGAGCCACTGAGTTCGGAACACTTAACAAGGGAATTCGTTCAGGGGAAATTAAAGTCAAAAAAAAGCTTGAAGAGTGATTTGCAGATCCAAATTTTAATTTAGAGTTAGAGAAACAAATCAACCAAACGCTGAAAATTTTTGCTTTTTCTAGATTTATGAAAGATCTGGCCTTAAAAAAATCAGCTTCTGGTGTTTCTGAGTTTGATAAATTTGCTCAATCAATTAGCACAATATTAGATCTCTATTGTAAGATTTCTCATCGTTTGCATATTGATATTTTATATCAAGTTCTTACAGGTGAGGAATTTGATGAAACAAAACCAATAGTAGAAGTAACTAGCACATCTAGGCTAAAAGCAGCACTAATAGCAAAAAGAGAAGAATTAAAGCACAAATCAAGAGCTAAAAAGATTATTTAGATAAGGCCATACGTGCTCTGCTTATCTGCCTTAAAGTTGAAAACAGCCCTAATCGCTTTAAAATATCTTGTATATTTTTTGTAGATTTTTTTGCCGACCAAGGTTTGTTTAGTATTTTACCTAGAATTTCTGCGGATCTTTCATGCGATTTAATAAAACCAGGGGAATCTTTTCTGAATTTTGCTGAAGGGATTTGTAAAACATCTCTAAATTTACCTACTGTTCTGATAGAAATAAAAATCCCTCTTAGCTCTAATTCATGTTGTATTTTTTTATCACTAAATGGGTGGAGAATATTTTCAGTTTTAATAATTTCCTCAAGCACAGCTAGCGCATAGCTTTTTGTATGCGTAGTATTTTTGCCTTTTATAGTACCAACTTCAAAAAGTTTTCTAAGAGGAATGGTTCCTATTGGTGTTTCTATATACCTATTTTTACAAAGCCTGCTAATTGTTGAATGAGTTACGCCAAGCGTATTTGCGAGTTCAGTCATTTGCAAAGCTTGTAAAGGCTCAATATTTAACAAATA
>JAGRAS010000383.1 GCA_020434465.1 Bdellovibrionales bacterium
CTTGGCCATTGTTAAACAATCACTAGCTTTGAATATTATGTTTCCGGATTCAAGTTACAATCATGCTGTCTGAGCTTTTAAATAGGTATCAACCTCTTTTTAATGGTACATGCCAACTTTTTAATGGTACATGCCAACTTTTTTGCTAGACTATAAGAAATTATTAATTAAAATCCGCTAACACTTAAGTTTAAGCTAAATTTAAAACTGCCTTATTCGAATTAATTGATAGAGCAAAGTTGCCATGTACCAATTTTGTGGTACCAATTATGTAATTAGCTTGCCTCCCTGGGTACTCTGCTTCGCTTTTGTAATTACTCCCTTCGGTCGCACAAAAGCTACTCAGAGTTTTCCCTGGTCTGCGTAGCCTTGGCATAGCAGATCCTCCCTGGGGGTGTTCAATTAAAATTAAGAAACTTCAGTAATAGAAAACTGCAAGCCCAAAGCCCCTAGTACATCAGTGATAGTAGAGAAAGTCGGATTTCCATTCTCAGAAAGTGCATTGTATAGCGCTTGCCTAGTCACACCAGCCTGTTCAGACAACTCAGTAATATTTTCTTGCCTGGCATCAATCACATCCTTAAGTGCAATTAAGAATGCTTCCTGTGTTTCATGTGTTAATACTTCAGTTAAAAAACCAATTGCATATTCTTTATCTTTCAATCTCTCAAGCAATCCAATCCTATAATCTTCAGTTTTCATCCCCATACTTCCTCCAAATATCCTTTGCTGTTTTAATATCTTTGTTTTGCGTGTGCTTAGAACCTCCTCCAAGAAGAACGATTATAGTATCTCCATCTAAGCCATAATAAACTCTAAAGCCTGGCCCTACAAATATGCGCAATTCATAAACACCTTCTCCTAAGTATTTATGATCTCCAAAATTTCCATTCCTAACTCTTATAAGTCTAGCATCGATCACTCTCTTGTGCTTTGAAGACCTAATACCTTTCATCCACTCTTCGAAAAGACTACTTCCATTCTCTAGTCGTAATAAAACTATACGACGAGCCTTAACATCCATGTTACAACTGTCAATTATATTTTACACTCTAATAGTGCATTTTGCAAGCAAGCCAATAAGAACGGCGCTATCATCTAAGCAATCGTAGAATTTTGTATAATGTTGCTAACTTTATTGCCCTATGACCTTTTACTAGAGCAAAGCTGCCATGTACCAATTATGTGGTACCAATTCTGTGAAGGTTCACTGAGAACCTGAAATTAAGAGGCAGAAATTAAGCAGCTTTGTCTTTTGGTTGATCTAAGCTTATAAGTTGAGATAAATAAACAGCTTTATCAAGTACCGATTTAAAATTTCCTTTTGGAATGACACCTTCGATAACCCAGGTCAAATCATCTGTAATCGTATTTAAAAATTGAATTGAAAGATTATTTTCAGAAAAACATGTCAAATGATGAGTGGTAATAATCTCAGGATGTTCGCTTAAAACACCCCATGAGCTTTTAGGAACAGAAAAATGAACTTTCTTTAATCTATCAGCAAATTTTCTAAGAAAGATGTTTAATTTTAACGAGTCAAGTTTCTCTCCTAATTCAAGCCAGTGACAGATGTCGAATGTAAAGCTAAGATTTTTGTATTTATGAAACAAAAAAGCAATCTCATCTAAACTTTGAAAATTTTTCTTTCTTATATCCATATTTTCAATAGATATCCTAAGATAATCAGGTAATAGATTATATATTTCTGAAAAGCGTGTTTGCGAAAGTTCATCTGGATGTGCAGTAAAATCATTAATTCCTGTAAATTCATAAACTGTCTTAAGGGCAGTTACGATATCACGCTCACATCCTTGGGGCAGATCTATTAAACGAGGTATATGTAATGTATGAGATCCACTGTTCAAAATTATTTTTGATGATGATTTATCAATATAGGAAAGTTTACCCGGTAAAAAAGAATTTCCTTTTATCAATTCTTTAGCCCAGATTATGAGTTCAGAATAATCTGCGTGTAA
>JAGRAS010000384.1 GCA_020434465.1 Bdellovibrionales bacterium
ACAAATTAGAAACATAAGTTCCTGCTAAACTTCCAATTGCAGCAATTGCGTGTTCTGTTCTAGTTTCAGCATCAACCCCTGGCATTCTTATATCTCCTAAATCTAAAGCAGGCGCAGCTAGAGGAGTCTTAGTAGTTGGTGTAGCAGTTGGCTTTAAGTCTGGTTCTATATTATCAGGCGCCAAACCTCTTTTAAGTGTTTTATGAACTTGCTCTTGAGTACTCGTTTTAGGAGCAGATGGCCGAGTTTTAAAAATACCCATAGTAAATAACCTAATAAACTAAGTTCTTACTTTGTTATGAGTGATTTCATTAATTTTAATCACAAAATCACACAAAAAAAGCTAAAAAAAGCAGCATGTTATGCTTCTAATACAATTCTATCATAATACTTATCGGTAACTTAGGGGTTTTTGATCCTAGCTTAGTAGAATTTAACACCTTCTAAGCGACCAGAATGGCTGAGAATATCATAGGTCTTATCTGCTGCATGAATCTTTCTAACTTCATTTTTTGCAATCTTATGTGCTTCAATCACACTTAAAAACTGATTTTTATCAGCAGCAGTTCTGATAGCTTTAGACACATTCTGATAATTATTAAGTGCAATTTCAACATGCTTTAGCTCATGATTAAGCATTGCCCTGTAATAGCTAATCCATTCATCTTTTAACTCATCAGAAGTCTTATCTGCTGGTATCCATTTTGGAAGATACAATTCGATCTTTAGCTGACTAGTTGTTTTTGAAAAATCAGGAACAGACCCTATGTCAGACGGCCACTTCCAACTGATAAACCACTTCGTATAGGCATCCTTTTTGTCACCATACATATCAACAGGGCCATTAGAATTAATAGCTTTTCTAAGCTCTTTTTTGGATTTGCCTGTAACTGGATAATACTTTATTTCAAGATTTTTAATGTTTGCTAGCTCATGCTTTTTTAAAGGATCGTTAAAATTCCAGTTATTATTTATTGAACTCGCATAAACACTAATTGCTAATAGGCAAAATACAATCCCAATTAATAATATTAATTGAGATCGCATATTACTGAATAATAAATTCGATAAAGTAAAGATTAACTACTGCAGGTTCATCAAGCCCAATGGCTTCATTGATCGCATCAAGCAGCTCTTCCTTAAGCTCTTCTTTTCCTTCAGTGGATAAAACTTGTTTTGCTGTTTTGCTAGCAATTACTCTAATCACCGCGTCTCTTATCATTGGCTCACGCTCTGCCATAACACTTGGTAAGCCTCCGCCAGCGCCTTCGCCGCCACCGCCGCCACCTGAGCCACCGCCGCCATAAGCGCCGCCGCCGCCATGATCATGGCCCATATTTAAAAGCTCTGGGTCGTATTCAATTAAAACTTTTATTTTTAAAAAGCTTGTTTGTTCAGATAGATTAACAATAAATGGTTCAAGTTCTGCGGTAGCAAGATGTGCTTCTTCTTCAATTTCTTGCACATGTGCATCACCGTGTTCACCCTCAGCGTTTTCATCTCCCCCGCTCATCATGAGAAATGCTCCTGCACCACCGCCCAAAACAACCACTGCTGCTGCAATTATGATGATTAATTTTTTCTTACTCTTTGGCTTGTCTTCTCCGCCTTCAGCATCTTTCTTTTCTTCATCAGCCATATAAAGTTTTTCCCTAAAATTAGTCTGAAATCACATAGGTTAGATGAATTTATTGAGCTAAGGTTTCCATAGTTTCGGTTTTTATAGAACTTTATTAGCCATGTTCTATTATTTAAAAAATGTTTTTAAAAACATTGTTTTATAGCTATTTATAAGCCACTTATGATGTTAGCTTTTCTTTTAAAATGAAGATTTTATTTTTAGCCCCACAGCCTTTTTTTCAAGAGCGAGGAACACCAATAGCAGTGAGACTCGCGGTAATGGTTTTAGCTCAAAGGAAAAATGACGAAATCGATCTACTAACATATCATGAAGGGGAGAACATAGTAATTCCAAACG
>JAGRAS010000385.1 GCA_020434465.1 Bdellovibrionales bacterium
ATCAAAAAGATCGTTGATAAAGCTTTTGCAAAAATGAAAATAGCTGATCCACTTTTAGATTTAGCTAAGGAATTAGAAGCAGTAGCTTTAAGTGATGAGTATTTTATTGAGCGTAAACTTTATCCTAACGTGGATTTTTATAGTGGTATTCTTTACAAAGCTATGGGAATTCCTGTCCCATCTTTCCCAGTTATGTTTGCAATAGGAAGATTGCCTGGCTGGATAGCTCAAGCAAAAGAATATACTGAAGATCCGGCAAATAGAATTTGTCGACCAAGGCAAATTTATACTGGGCCGGAGCTTGCTGAATATATTCCGATTGAGAAGCGTTAGTAAGTATTTTAAAATAAAAGTTTCAGACTACAATAGATTACAGCTTGCATAAGTTCTGAACTATAAGTTCTGCGACTTATATTCACTAGCAACTTTTATATATCTTTCAGCTGATGATTTAAGCATTTGCAATTCTTTTTCTGTAAGATCTCTTACAGGTTTTGCTGGGGAGCCTAGAGCTAAAGTGCCTTCAGGGATTACTTTACCTTCTGTAACAAGGGAGTTGGCACCAATTAAACAGTTATCACTAATAACAGCATCATCTAAAACAGTTGAGCCCATTCCAATAATACAAGTATTGCCAATTTTTGCTCCGTGGATAATAGCATGATGCCCAATTGTAACGTTTTGTCCAATTACTGTAGGGTTTCTTCCAATTGAAGTGTGTATCATTGCATTGTCTTGCACATTCGTTCCACGACCAATAAAAATAGGGAGCACATCGCCTCTTGCAACTGCACCAAAAAAGAAAGAAACATCCTCTGCAATTTCCACTTCTCCTGTGACCCAGGCAGTAGGTGAGATCCAAGCAGTTTCATGAATTTTAGGATGGATATTTTTAAAAGGGGCTACAGGCATTTAGCTTAAAACCTTAAATGCTGCTTCAAGGCATCTTTCTTTAGAAGGAAGTACTACGCTTTCTAAAGATTTTGCATATGGCACTGGAACATCTAAGCTGCTTACTAGGCCAATAGGTGCATCTAACTCATCAAAAATTTGATCTGCAATTAAATGGCTAATATATGCACCATAGCTTGCCATTTCATATTGCTCTTGAATTACTAGCGCTCTATGGGTTTTGGCAACAGAATTAAGGATCGCTTCTTTATCAAGTGGTTTTAATGTTCTTAAATCTATTACTTCAGCTGAGACGCCCTGTTTTTCTAAATCCTCTGCAACTTGCATTGTTAAATGCACATTTTTTGACCAGCTAATTAATGTAATATCATTACCAACTTTCTTTATATCTGCTTTACCAATTGGGACCAAAAAATTTTCATCCTCAGGAACAGGCCCTTTTAAGCTGTAAGTTAATTCAGACTCCAGAAAAACACATGGATTATCATCTCTGATACAAGACTTAAGTAATCCTTTCATATCAGCAGGGCTTGCTGGCGCACACACAATCAATCCAGCAACATTTGCGTAAGCATTTTCAAATGAATTTGCATGCTGTGCAGCTAGCTGATAAGCGGCTCCACCAGCGCCTCTAAAAACTATAGGCACTGAAATTTTACCAGCTGACATTAAATGTGCTTTTGCAGCAGTATTAATAATTTGATCAATTGCAATCAGCGAAAAGTTAAAAGTCATAAATTCGATTATTGGTCTAAGCCCAGCCATTGCAGCACCTATGCCAATACCAGCAAAGCCGTTTTCAGCGATAGGTGTATCTATTACACGATGCGCACCAAATTCTTCTAACATTCCGCGTGAGCATTTGTATGCACCATTATAAGAGCCAACTTCTTCCCCCATAAGTACAATAGAGGGATCGCGTCGCATTTCTTCTGACATTGCTTCATTAAGGGCATCTCTGATTGGGATCTCACGCATTTAAAATTCTCACATCTAATTTATATATAAACATAATCCATCACAGTATCAGCTTTTGGCTCTGGTGCTTGTTCTGCAAA
>JAGRAS010000386.1 GCA_020434465.1 Bdellovibrionales bacterium
ATGTAAACGAAAAATATTTAGCTTGGATAAAAAGTAATACCTGTAACTAAGTTACTTATCACCTCTTCTATCAATGATTACGTCTAGGTTTCCGTGATTATCAGAATTTACATTTAGCGAATCGTTCTTTTTATCATTCCACGGCTCTGGCTCATCAGCAACAACCACTGGACCGGTAGAAGACCAAACTTTCATTTCCCGGCCACTATCATTAACTCTTTCACCAGGGAGAACTGGTGGCAATCTTTTGTCAAAACTAGCATCCGAAGCCTGGTTTGGCTCTGGCACTTCGGGATTTGCAGGCAAACTTGGTTCTTTAGGTGAGTCCGTCCAATCACTATTTGCTGCCCCATCAGCATATAAACTAGAAACAAAGATTAGAGAAAATAATAAAGCTGCTATAAATTTTGTCATATTTTTGCTATCCATTTACACTTGAGATTGTCATACTAACTTAGACGTTTAAAATGTCTCTAAGTTCAATTTTTAGATGTAATATACATGCGAAAAGATTTTAATGTCATTACGATAATTTCTGGCAGAGGATCAAACTTTAAAGCCTTGCTAGACACCTGTAAGTATTGCACTTTTAAAGCCCTTCTAAGTAATAAAAAGAACGCGCCTGGTTTAGAATTTGCGAAGGAGAAAAATATTCCTACATTTGTATTTAAAAAATCTGACTATCAAGATTTCGAAACACAAAAAAAAGCTCTTTTTAAAAAGGTTGTTGAATTAGAACCAGATCTGGTTGCTTTAGCTGGCTATATGCAGATTGTCCCTGCTGAGTACACAAAAATTTTGTTTGGAAAACTAGTAAACATACACCCATCATTACTACCAAAATACAAAGGCCTTGATACTCATAAGCAGGCACTTGAATCAGGAGATAAATTTCACGGATGTAGTGTACACCTTGTAACACCCGAACTTGACGAAGGGCCAATAATTGCACAAGCACAAGTTCCAATTAATGAAGGCGACACAGAAGAGCTACTAGCAAAAAGAGTCTTGGAACAAGAACACAAGTTATATCCTTGGGTGATTGATATGATTGCAAGTCAAGAAATTGTGATTACAGGATCTAAAATTAGCTATAGCAAATTAGCTCGCAACAACGCATCAAGTTTTGAATTTTTACTGAGTAATTTAAATTAGCTTATTACACTACAATTGAAAAACTTTTAAGACACTGAAATTAATAGAATTTATTCTTTGCCTTTATGTACTATATTAACCAACTATCAAAACGTTAACGTAGCCGTGTCCACAAGATTATGTTAGAGCTTATCTGGTATCTGAACTCTTAAATACACGAGGAAAAATGGGATTAAAAAAAATCACCTATATTGGACACTCCAGCTTTTTCATTGAGTATAATGATAAAGTAATTGCAATCGATCCCTGGATTACAGGCAATCCTCTTTGTCCCACGGAATATCAAAAATTTAGCAAACTGGACTACCTGCTGCTAAGTCATGGTCATGGTGATCATGCATCTGATGCAGTGCGCCTCTCAAAAGAGTATGGTTGTAAAATCTTTTGCATATTTGATCTTGGTCAAATACTTATCTCTGAAGGTGCCCCTGAAGCAAACGTTATTGGCATGAATAAAGGTGGCAAAACTAAAATTGAGGATCTTACTATCGCCTTGACTAATGCTTTCCACTCGAATTCATATACAACAACTAATGGGACTAACGTTTATGCCGGAGAAGCATGTGGTTTGATTATTGCTGATAATAAACGAGCAATTTTTCATGCTGGTGATACCTGTTTATTTAGTGACTTAAAACTAATTGGTGAAAAATATAAACCAGATATTGCTATGCTACCGATTGGCGATCATTTCACAATGGATGCTCAAGATGCCGCATTAGCAGCTAATTACTTAGGAGTAAAAACAGCTATCCCAATGCACTACAAAACATTTCCGCTCCTAGCTCAATCAGCTGTGGAATTTACTTCT
>JAGRAS010000387.1 GCA_020434465.1 Bdellovibrionales bacterium
TAAACAGAGATCTACATCCAGTTGCTAATTTTGCCTTTGAAAAGAATTTTACTTATGCAATATCCATTGCTGAGGAATTTAACTTTAAACTGAACTATACAATACCCGAACCAAACATATTGCAATTTGAATTACTGTGGGGAAATTAATTTAAGTTACAGATTTTCTTTCGCTGGGTATAAGCAAAATCTGCGTCAAGAGGGGTATATTATCTATTAGCTAAAAACCACCACAAAGTAATTGTTAGAATAGCCGCAAGCAAAACTACAAAAACTAACACTATTAGCCTGCGTTCGATTTTCTCATAGATGGCTGACTGAACACGATCTATTTCAAGATTACCACTTAACTCTGATTCTTCAGAAAAATCTTGTCCATCAACTGTTCCAAAAACAGAGCTTTGAATTGAGTCTCTTGATCGCAATAGACGTGTTTCAGCATCGGGGTTATCCCAATCTCTTAAGCGTGCAGCAGAATCAGGGTTGGAGTGAAGTATCTCAGAAAAAACAGGTTCTGTACCCTGCCTTAAGGAACTGGGATTACAAACAACGAGCCTAAAGTCAGCAATTCTTATATTATCATTATGCTTTAACTCAGCTTCTGTTTTAAGTGTATTATTTGCAACTAATACTTCAATAGCCGAATTGAAATCTGATCCTGTTCCTTTTCGAGCATAAAAACCTCGATCCCCATCTACGATAATCAATGAAGAGCTCTCTAAACTATCTTTATCAAATGTATGAGCTATTTGGTTTCCAAAAAAAACAATCGTTGGCATCGAAAAAGTACTCTCCTTGAAACCAAGAAATTCCATATTATCAAAAACCCACACTCCTTTTGGCATTGAAGGCATACTTTGAGTAGCTAAACTTTCATCGGAAATCAAAAGTTGCTTGTCAGCAAGTTGCAATGTATCACCAACTGAAGCTAATTTTATCTCTCCAGAGTGAAGTTTTACGCCATTTAACCAAGTACCATTTGTGCTATTTAGATCTTTTAAAAAAAGAAAATTATCTATAAGAACAAGCATAGCATGTTCTCTAGACACAGAATCAAAAGCTAATTTAATACCTACTTCTTTTGGTTCTCTTCCCAGGACTGTTTCTTGATTGCTTACCTTACCAAGAACAATAGGACTATCTTTAATTACTTCACAGATTGTATACATAAAAATTTGGACTCTTTGCTCTACCTGTTTTTAGCTTAACCAGGCCAATTTCACTAAGTCAAAAATAGTATTGCAAAACAAAAACTTTATTACCAGTTACAAAAACTTATAGTTTATTTTATCGAAACTAACAGTCTAAGAATCTATTTGATTTAAAATAATAGCGACAGCTTTATATAGCTCCTCTGGAATATCTTCATCTAATTCAAGCTGCGTTAAAGCTCTTGCAAGTTCTTTATTTTCTTTTATCGGAATATTGAATCGTTTTGCAAGCTTAACTATTTCATCTGCCACATAATCAGCTCCTTTTGCAGCAAGTTGAGGAGCCCTATTGGCCTGCTCATCATAATTAAGCGCTACAGCACTTTTATATTTTGTCTTTCGATTCACTATTAATAACTTTTGATTTTTGCAATTTTGGACGTAAATTTCCACTTTTAGACTCAGTACCGTTTTGATCAAGCTCACTTAGCTTTTCCACTTTGCTGACTAAAGGCTTGTCCAACTTAGATACCTCTTTGACAATTGAATGAATTGCCCAAACACCAATCGGTTTATCCGCAACTTCAACACCTTTTACCGCCCTAAATAAAGCAGACCACCTCTTATGATCTACACTAGCAGCAAGTATCTTAAGCTCTGGATTAGAACGAGTAACACCTTGTATAAAGGACATCGGTTCAGATCCAGCACGATCAATATCAATTATTATTAGTTTTATATTTTTTGTTTTATCAGCAAGAAGTTTACTTACATCATCTCTATTTTTGAGAGTGTAAGTTTTAATTCCTAATG
>JAGRAS010000388.1 GCA_020434465.1 Bdellovibrionales bacterium
CATAATTTTTTAAAATACCTTTTGTCAAAGCTATTTGCATACCTGGCAATGAAAAGAAGCCAGCAGTGCCCGCATAAGCATTAACTAAAAGATAATAGCCGAGATCTTCTACTTTTAGATTTCTCGCAAGCACAACGCTTATCAAAAAGCTTATTCCAATAATAAAAACTTGCCCTACCGCCATTCCAAAGCTATCTGCAAACATTGGATGATTAAGTAAGCTTTTAACTTTCATCAAATACCTTTGAACTGGTTAACACAATGGAATTATTACATAAAAATAAGATTAGAAAAATATGGGAAATAAATAAGGATATCAAAAAAATACTTAGTTTACTAAGAACTCATTTTCTTTTGTTCACTATTATTATCTTCAGTTTGGTAGTAAGAGTGATAATACCTATTGTAGTAGTAATAATCTCCTCCTGTCACATCTACATCATTCACAATGACCCCAAGAAGACGAGCCTGAACTGACCTCAATCTATTTTTAGCATCCTTTACAATCTTTCTTGGAGTAACACCTCCACGCACAACAATAACCACTCCATCAACATACCTTGAAAGAATGACCGAGTCAGTAACAGGTAAAATTGGGGGAGAATCTATAATTACATAATCAAAGTCTGCAGCTAATTCATCAATTAGGCTAGCCATCTCCAATGACCCAAGAAGTTCAGCTGGGTTTGGCGGTATACTACCACCTGGAAAGATGGTTACTCTCTTGATCAAGTCATTAATATAAACCTCTTCTTTATTAAGCTGACCAGTTATAACTTCGACTAGCCCAGGAGAATTTAAGTTAAATGTAAAATGATTATGGACACTAGGCCTTCTTAAATCAGCATCAACTAAAACAACTTTCGCGCCAGCACTTGCGAGACTTGCAGCTAAATTTATCGACGAAGTGGTTTTTCCCTCTGATGACTGAGCTGATGTAACCAAAATTGTTTTTGGTGGCTCTCCAGCATTAGAAAGTAAAATACCAGTACGAATAGTACGATAAGCCTCAGCAGCTAATGATGTTGGATTTGAAACAAAAACTATCTTTGAATCAGAAGCATCTTCTTCAACTTCTGCTAAGAGACTTTTCGAGTCTTCATTGAATTTATTTTTAACGTCTTTATCCTCAGGCTCAGATTTATTCCCAGACTGAGTAAGTTGCTTTGGAACTGATCCATTAGAAGTTTTACTTGACAATTTTTGTTCTAGCTCAAAAGAAGGTACAATTCCTAGGCTAGGTAAAGCTAAAGCGTTTTCTACATCATCCGGTGTGCGAATTGAGTTATCTAAAAGCCTTAAGGTAAAAGCTGCTCCGAGTCCAAAAACTGCACCTAAAAAAGCACCTACTAACAAAAAAACTTTTTTTCTAGGATAACTTGGGCTACTTGGAACAATTGCATAGTCAACTATAGATACATTGCTTGCATTACTCTCAACAGACAAAGAAGTCTCTTTACTTTGCTTTAAAACATTCTGAAGGAGCTCTCGAGACGTTTCAAGCTCCCTATTCAAAATATTATACTGTACTTGTTTCTTAGAAAGTTCAAAAGCTTTACTAGTTTGTTTATCTAATTCTTCTTTTAAATTTTTCTCCTCTGCAGCAGAAGCTTCGGCTTTAGCCTTCAACCCCTCAATTATCTCCATCCTTTGACCGCTAACAGATCTTTCTAATTCCTCGATCTGAGATTTCAACTGCTTCATTCTTGGGTATTGATCTGTAAATTTTTCACTTAATAAACTATATTCAGCTTTAAACTTTGCCAAATCTGATCTAACAGTCTGGGTAGAAGAGTCGTCAAACCCTGCACCACCAGAGTTCTCAAGGGCCCTCTCGTAACGTTTCTCTGCTTGAATTCTTTGAGCAGTTGCATCTGTTAACAAATTATTAAGCTTAGCTAACTTCTGAGCAGTTATATTTTCATCTTTATTAACAGCGACAATGGAGTT
>JAGRAS010000389.1 GCA_020434465.1 Bdellovibrionales bacterium
TGTTTGCTATTGAATCACCTGATGGCCAAGTTATAGCAAATCGCGAGTTCTCGCTGAAAAGAGACTGCATCCCTGAAATAAACCCTGTAAAAAGAGATCTTGAGAAAAGTCCTGATGCAAAAACTAATCTGCAGAATCAAGTATTAAGAGTAAAAAAACTTGAAGGAGAAATTAGACAATACGAAAGAGCAATTATCTTAAGCGATGAGCTAAGACATTTAATCTCTGAACTAGGAACAAAATGAAGAAATTTAAAAACACCATAAAACTCTTAGTTATAGCCCTTTTTCTAACAAACTATGGCTATGCAGAAAGTTTCACCATCAAAATCAGTGAAAAATTAGATTTTAAACCATCTAAAGCCTCAATGATGCTTTTAAATGCTGAAAACTCTACAATAGTAAATGATGTAGAGTTAACCGAGCAAGATAATAAGGTGTTCAGCGCCATCGCAAATATTAAAGATATTGACGCAACTGATATTTATGCATCTGCGCTCTTTATCAACCAAGAAGGCCAATTTTTAATGAGCGATGTTGTAAAAGTAACAGGCGCTAACACTAGTTCATATCTAAATATCAATACATGCGACCCAAGCCAGGGATTAACAATAAACGAAACTATGCAAGATCAGGTTGGCCTACTTGAATCCTTAGAAAATATTCGACTTGCTAGAAGAGACTTTTTGAAAAATAAATTATCGGAAATATTATCAACAGAATTTCAAGAAAGACTATTAAAAATTGAGACAGGCTTTGGGCTAAATACCAGTGGCTCAATCAACTCAGAAACAAATCCTTTTGAAATTTTAAATAGATTAGAAAGGATTAAAAACAGCTTAAATAGCTATCAACAAGCAAAGTCTAAATAGTCAGCAATAAATTAGAATAAATTTGCTAAATAAGGAGACCTGCTAGCAAGCTTAGAAGCTAAATACTCTACCATTGCAGGCTTAAGGCTAATTACTGCCTTGTCCTCTAACTTTACTTTGCCACTACGTGCCGCCTTTTGTTCTTTTACTTGAGAATCTGGATCTTTAATAAATTCAACACTAAAAAACTCCTCTGCACGCGGAGATTTTTGAATAGATTTTGCAAGACCAGCAGAACACTCTACGATTTGCCCCTCTATTTTTGTACCTGCCTTAAGTGCCTCATTTACAAAAACCAACAATAAACTTCTAGCCCTAGTATGTCTTACTGGACAATAATCAAACAGGCTTACTTCGCACCCTGGGCTAATAGTTTGTGTGTTATTAACAGGCGCCTTTGCAGTTTCAACCTCCTCAATAAGCGAATCATAACCACGTAATTTGTTCTTAAAAACTAAACCAATCTTTTTTAGCAAATCTGGCTGAAGATATAAATTTTCTCCATCTACCCTACAAGCACCAACCTCTTGCAACTTATTTAACACTCTTTCATTAACTACATTAGATGCCTCTAGCTTTGAAACTTCTAAGCCAGTGCTATTTAAACTTTGTTGGCTTTCAATAGCTGTATTAATGAATTCTAATAACAGCTTCTGCCCAAGATCTCCCTTAAAGCCTTTAAGATCACAAAAAAACCTTCTTACATCCTTAAGCTCTAAAGGTGTTAATTCAATTACTGAAGCAGATACATTTGAGGGTTTAGGAGTTTGAATTGGATTACTAGCTGTCATACTACCTTTACAAAATATACTGTATTTAAATAAATCCTTACAGAACAGTTATGGCAAGTATTTTTATTGAAGATACATAACTTTTGATTTTTAAATCTGTGGTGAGTTAGCTAATATACTGTAAATATTAACAAAACCCAAGCTGCAACTTAAAAATCAAATTTGTTCACTTGGGTTTAGATTCTGTCGTGAATCTTGAAGTGTGAGTGTCTATGCCTGTGCCGGTGACTTCGATTTCGTAGGTGGTATTATACTCCAGGTGATCTTTCGGAATAAGCA
>JAGRAS010000038.1 GCA_020434465.1 Bdellovibrionales bacterium
ATCACTTAGTAATATATTCTTCCAATTGCTCTCTCCCAAAAGCTTATATGCATCGTAGGTAATATCTTCTTGATTATCAAAGTTTAAATATTTTTGAGCATTAGTGCTTTTTGCTATAAGTCTGGAAGTTTGAAGATCAAAGCAAAGTAAGCATGCGTGATTCTGAACTGTCTGTGGAAAGTCAGTTTTCTCAAAGGTGCCTGTTGCACTGTTATATCTATATTCTTGATTCAAAGCTTGTAGCATCTTGTTTAAAAAAAACCATCTTAATCATTGCAACTCCAAAGCACAATAAGTAATTGATAATATTAGCAAATTCGGAATTTCAGCTTTTCAAGTTCGGAAATCCCGAATTAGACATGATCCAGATCATAATAAAAATCTGTCATTCTTCTTAAAATCTTTGAAATGAACTCAAAGAAAAGTCTTAACTACAATCACTTAAAACACTTCCATGCAGTAGCAACTGAAGGTTCAATTTCTGCTGCTGCCGATACTTTAAGCTTGAGCCAATCCACACTAAGCGAACAAATTTCATCATTAGAGGAGTTTTTTGGCGAAGAATTGTTTGAAAGGAAAGCTGTTGGCTTGAAATTAAATAACAAAGGTAGAAAGGTATACAGGTATACTAAAATCATATTTTCAACTGGAGATAAGCTATTACACGTCTTTAGAAACCCAAAAGCAGATGCTATCTCAATTGACGTTGGTGTAACGTCTTCAATTTCAAGAAGTATTGCTGCAAACTTCTTTACCCCACTTTTTTTAGATAAAGAACTTTATGTTAGGCTAAAACAAGCTGATTATGATTATCTATTAATGGATATGACATCCGGAAAACTAGATATCCTACTTTCAGACCTTAAGGTAGATACTCGAAAACATGAAGTTTTTGCCTCAGAACCAATTTTTTCAAATAAACTTGTCTTTGTTTGTAGTGTAAATAGTACCTTATCAAAACTAGATTTTCCCAAGGATTTTGATGAAAAACCCTTTTTAAATTACTCAGTTTTTTCAGGATACCGTTGGGCAGTAGATAACGAGTTAAGAAATCTTGGGATTACTCCAAGTGAACTAGGAGAAGTAGATGACATTTCAGTTATTAGATCTGCAATCGACAATGGGATCTGTTTTGGGGTGCTACCCTACAGTAGCGTTCGAAAGGGAGAAATTTCTGAACGATTTAAAGTATTGGGTGAAATTGACCAGGTAGCAAACACAATATATGCTTCTTTCTTGAAAAAAGATCCTTCAGATCACGTAATGAAAATTATTGATAGACTTAAGTCTATGGAAATTGTTTAGTTTTTATCAGGATAACGATCTTGTTACAGCTAGTTGGACTTGCTCACACACTCCAAGAAAGTCATTCACCAAAGCGTGTATTCTTACAGTATTTATTTCTATCTTTACTTACAATATTAATTTTCTGCGTAGATTTAGAACTACAACTTGGAATGGCTGTGCCCGTTTTGTATTTAGTCGTCGTATGGTTTGGCTATGAACTAAGATCAAAATCTGGTGTATTAATATTTACTTTTGTAAGTATTATCCTTGTTGTTCTGGGAGCAGTTTATTCCCCCGGAAGCTTTGCTAGACACCAAGAAGCTATGTTTAATCGGAGTGTATCAATACTTGCATTAGTAATTTTCCTATATTTTTTACTCTCAAGATACAAAACGGATGAGAAACTATTACGTTTATATTCTCTGATTAATAAATCAACAAATATCATTGTCTCATGCGACACTGAAAATAATATTGCATGGTTTAATCAAGCTTTCCAAGACACCTTTAATATAGAAAATAACGTTATAGGGAATGACTTAGTAAATACTTTGGATATATTCTCTGATGATAAGTCCCAAATAGAAAGTCTTAGAAAGATCCTTTTACAAAATGAATCTTTTTTTCTAGAAATGGATTTTCAAGACCTAAAGAAAAATAATCTACATTTCAAAATTGAAGGTGAAATCGCATACAATAAAAATAAAAAGAGGCTTGGTTACACACTTTTATTCACTGATATAAGCATTGAAAAAAATATCCAAAATGAAATTAAAGAAGAGCTTGATTACACAGCTAGTGTCCTAGATAACATTAGCTTTCCAGTAATAGTATTAGACCAAGATCAAGAAGTAGAATTTGCAAATAAAAATTTCTATAGTTTCTTTAAAGTATCAAATAAAATTGAAGGTAGAAAGTTTTCAGAACTTTTTAAAAATAATATAAATTTTCCGGATATCCAGCTTATTCTCGATGAACTTAGTGATGAGCAAGCCTCAAAAAATACTATTTTAGAGGATCTTTTTATTGCAGGAGATGCATACATATTTGGAATAACCTTAAAAAAACTTGCGACTGGAGATAAAAAAATAATTATTGGTTTAACAGACATTGGTGAACTTAGAACCGCACTACATGACTTAGAAAACTCAAATGAGGATCTTAGACAGTTCACATCCGTTGCTTCTCATGACTTAAAAGAGCCTTTAAGAAAAATTAGTAGTTTTTTAGAGATTTTAAAAGAAGATGCTGGTGAAAAATTGACCCAGGATGAACTAGAGTATGTAGATTTTGCTGTAAGCGGTGCAAACAGATTAAAGAACTTAATTGACGATCTTTTATCTTTTAACCAAATCGCTCATGACGGGCCAGGAAAAATTCTTCCAACATCAAGTTTGACTGCAGTACAAACAGCAATCGACAATCTAGAATTGCAAATTAAGGAAACTAAAGCTGAAATTACTATTGGAAGTCTTCCAAATGTTCAAGCTTTTAGTACTTTATTAACACAATTATTTCAAAATTTAATTTCTAATGCAATTAAGTACATACCAAATGGGGTAACACCTAAAATTGAGATCAATGCACAAACAAAAGGAAGGTTTGTTGAATTTTCAATTAAAGATAATGGGATCGGTATTAAAAAAGAATATCAACAGAAGATTTTCAAAATCTTTAAAAGACTGCATAGTAGAAGTGAGTATTCTGGAACAGGAATTGGACTTGCAGTTTGCAAAAAAATTATCGAGCGACACGGTGGCAGCATCTGGTTAGAGTCTGAACCGGGTCAAGGCACATGCTTTTTCTTTACTATTAGGAGACAATATGAATAAACAAATGGAAGAAATTAACATCCTACTAGTGGAAGATGACCCTGGTGATGTTAAACTTACTAAAAGAATCCTGGAAAAGAGCAAGCTTCACCTTACACTTCATGTTGTGGATGATGGCGAAAAAGCTATAGATTATTTAAAAAAACAAGGCGAACATTCTGAAGCTAGCACACCAGACTTAGTCCTACTTGATATAAATTTGCCAAAGAAGGATGGGATGGAAGTACTTAAAGAAATCCGAGAGGACAGTAGGCTTACGCATATGCCTGTGGTGATTTTAACAACTTCAAAAGACCAAGAAGATATTGCAAAAAGCTACAAATTACATGCAAACTGTTTTGTTACAAAGCCAGTAGATCTAAGCCAATTTACAAAAGTTGTGCAATCTATTGAAAATTTTTGGTTAACTGTAGTTAAACTTCCAAACTAGATATGCTAAAAAATTTAAAAGTGCTTTTGATTGAAGATGATGCTGAGGATGCGCTGCTAATAAAGCGTGATTTTAAAAAAAATCGCGCACTTGAAATTTTGCATGCAACAAATCTAAAAGATGGAATTTCACTTGGGGAAACACAAAATCCAGATGTTGTTATCTTAGATTTGACTCTTCCAGATTCTGAGGGTTTGGATAATGTGAAAATAGTCAGAGAAGCATTAGCTCGCCCGGCTATAGTGATTCTTACCGGTTTAAATGATGAACAGATTGGCGTTGAAGCAATTCAGTTAGGAGCGCAAGAGTACTTCGTTAAAGGTGAGATCACAGAAGGAATGTTGGCTAGAACTATTCGCTTTGCCTATGAGAACAGAAGATTAAAACTTCAACTTGAAAATTTAAACTTTTTCCTTGAAGGTAGGATTGAAGAGCGTGGTTTAAAATTAAGGCAAACTGAAAACCGATTAAGCTTATTAGTCGAGAGTGTCACTGATTATGCGATCATCACACTTGGTAGCAATGGAGAAATTGCAAGTTGGAATTTCGGCGCTAAGAGAATATTTGGCTATGAAACTGACTATATACTTGGAAAAAGCTTTACTTGTTTATTTACACAAGAAGATATTAAAAAAAATCTCCCAAAGATTTTCTTAAAAGGCGCTCAAGACTGTGGAAGATCAAGTTTTGATTTAATTCTGCAAAAAGAAAATGGAGAGCTATTTGAATCTCATAGTGTTATTACTCCTCTTCGTGGTGAGGCAATCCCAGGCTTTGCATTTGTAGTTCGTGACATTTCAGAATTAAGTGCTGCTTCTGCAAGAGTAATGCAAGCAGAAAGGCTTGCAACAATCGGTAGAACTGTTGCTGGACTTGCTCATGAAAGTAGGAACGCACTTCAAAGAATACAATCTTCTGTTAATAAAATTGTTCGTAGATCTAAAGATTTTCCCGAAGTATTGCCTTTTACGCGTGATATAGAAAAAGCTGTAGATGATCTAAAACTTCTTTACGATACTGTAAAGAAGTTTGCCGCTCCTATTTCATTAAGAATTGATCAAATTAACTTAAACAAGCTATTTAAAGCGGTGCAAGAAGAATTATCACCTACAATAGCCAGAAGAGAAGTAGAATTTCTCTTTCAAGCAAGTGATGAAACTAACTTTCAGGGTGATGAATTTAGGTTTAAGCAAATATTTAGAAATTTAATTGAAAACTCACTTGATGCTGCAAAAGATCCCGTTAGAATTCAAATAAACCAGGCACTGAATAAGAAAACAAAGATCCCCTCTTTATTAATTACTTACTGTGACAACGGACCTGGACTTGAGGAAGATGTCAAAGAGAAAATATTCAGGCCTTTCTTTACTACTAAAACACATGGAACAGGTCTTGGGATGTCAATTGTCAAACGTATTATCGATGAACACGGTGGTAGTATTGAAGCAACTAACGCCTTAGGCATCGTTCAAGATTTTAATGGAGCTTGCTTTAAAATTGAAGTTCCTTTAGAGCAAAGACAAAAAGTTTAAACTAGGAGTGAACATGTCAAATGAAATTTTAATTATTGAAGATGAAGATATTGTTGCTGACGATATAGCCGAAATTCTTGAAAGTGCTGGCTATGCTTTAGCAGGCAGGGCTGATAATGGTGAGGACGCAATAGAACTTGCAAAAGAAACCTCACCTGATCTAATTCTAATGGATATAAAAATAAATGGTTCGATGGATGGAATTGAAGCGGCAGATCAAATAAGAAAATTTGCTGATATTCCAGTCATTTTTCTAACTGCTTTTGCTGATAAAGAAACTCTTGCTAGAGCTAAACTAACTCAACCTCAAGCTTATCTAGTAAAACCATATAAAGAAATTGACTTATTAACTACCATAGATCTTGCTTTGTTTAGAAACACAATTCAAGCGAATGCGAAAGAAACACCTGTAAAGATACAAGCAGATTCCTCAGGCAAACTTTCAGCAGAAACTTTTGCGAAGCATCAAAGTTTGCATAAAGTTGGAAGTGATAAGCACTCAGAAATTTTTAGTCATTTACAAAAAGGTCAGTATTTAAACAATCTACCCTTAGATACTTTAAGCGAATTGGCCACTTATTGTGATTTAAAGATTCATGATTCAGGACAGTTTGTAATCTTTGAAGGCGATAACAATAGCAATTGCTTTCTTGTAGCTTCCGGCAGAGTTGCAGTTGTAAAAGCCTCTGGTAGTGGTAAAGAACTAATTGTTGAGTTATTACCACCGGGCGATGGTTTTGGTTTAATCAGCTCTTTAGATAAACAGCCATATCCATATTCTCTAAGATCACAGACCGATTCAGAACTAGTCTGGATGCCTCGAGATCTTTTACTAAATGTTTTAGAGCATTTCCCAAATTTATTTAAAAATATTCTTGAAGATGTATTTGCTCGCTTAAGAGGATCTCATAACATTTCAAGAGCTCTTGCACACGACAGGGTTGAATTAAGAGTGGCTTCTGCAATTATTGCACTTGTTCCAAAGTTAGCAAAAGATGCAGATGATAAACCAGAGATTAAGATGACAAGACAGGAGTTAGCCGATCTTGTTGGTACCAGCCAAGAAACATGTATTAGGATTACAAAAGCCTTGGAAAGAGATGGCATGCTAGATCTTGCTGAAACTGGTAAAATTGTTGTTAACAATTTAGATGCTCTAAATGATTTAATTTCTGAAGCTTCTTAGAAGTAAAAAAAAAGAGCCATGAGTAAAACTCATGGCTCTTTTGGGGTTTGTTGGATTGTGAATTAATTATCGTCGTCGTCTTTGTCCATTTCGCGGCCAATTAGACCACCACCTACTGCACCTGCAGCTCCTCCTAAGATTGTTCCTCCAGCGCCGCCTCCAGCAGCATTACCAATTAATGCACCAGATGTTCCTCCGATAACTGCTCCTCTTTCTTTGTTATCGAGCTTGTCCCAAGTTGAACATGCGCATAGAAAAAAAACTAAAAAAGTAATAATCAAATAATTTAGTGCTTTACTCATAATCTTCCTCCTATAGACTTAGTTATTACTCATTTCATCTGTTTTTTCTTTAATCGAGTCACCTGCATCCTCAATTGCGTCTTCCAATTCAGATTCATTTGGATTTAATGCCTCACCAATCTCATCAGAAGCTTCTTCTATTGCCTCTCCAGTTTCTTCAATCGCTTCGTCAATATGATCTCCAGCAGATTTTTTTTGTTCACATCCCAAATTAGTTAAGCAAACAAAACAAATTAACGTTGAAAAAAATATACTACTTACAGGTTTCATAATTCCCCCTTAAAATTTAACAGCTGATTGATTACCAATCTGCCTTAATTATAAGATTAAACTTTCTGACTCATTTTGGTATGACAAGCATCATAAGTTACTTATTTATAATTAAAACTCTATTTAGCTTTAATTGCTTATTAGCTGCATTATTTTGCGACTCTTTACGTAACAAAGTGTCGATTATTTCTTGTGAAAACTGTTTAACTCTTAAAAAGTCTGCATTCACCATCTTAGATATGCTTGCATCATCTTCTATCTTTTTTACTTGTGACATTATTACTTCTATTTGAAAATTGGATACGCACTGTTCTCCAATTTTTTTATAATTCTCTAAAAGTTTCAATTTAACTATTAATGAGTTAGCTGAGTAGTTTCTAATTGAAGTAAATGCTTCATCTACAATATTCTCAAATTCATCTTTTTTTAAGACCAATCTTAGATTGGATTTTTTATCAAATATTAAGCCTGGCTCAATAACACGATTAGCAAACTTTGAAACCGAATTAGCAAGATAGTTAATGCATGTTATTGCACTGTATGGGTCATTAATCCCGGGCGATAAAGCCCTTAATGAAATTTCTACTAAGTCTTTTATTGGACTTACTAGATCTTGTCTTGGAGATCTTTGTGCTCCAATTATAAAAAAACTGTTTATTTTCTCTTCTAATTCAGATTGAGACACTGTGGGATTACCTTTGTATAGCACTATTGGTTCGTTCTCAATAATGAATGAGCCTGTTTTTTTTAATAAGTAAAAACTAATGTCATTTTCTTCTGCAAATTTCAACATGCCCTCGGTATCAATAGCTTGCAAATAGCCTTTTGAACGAGAATTTATTTGATACTTATAGTCTTGGCTCGTCACCCTTAGAGTATTATTTACTTTTAGATGAGAATTAGAAATATATGTAGGATACATACTATTAAGAGTTGCATCTAATTCTTCAGCAACAGCTCTAATAACATTTGGAGCCTGTATCTGCACTGCAGTGTGATGAATAAAATAAATCAACGCAACTATACAAAAAAGAGTCATAAGAATTGCAGAGAAGATAGAAATCACAGGGGTTGAGCTTTTTCCACTACTTGCTTCTAAGCTACTTAATACAATTAAGGTATAAAGTTCTGTTGAGACAATAACGGAAAGTGCAATTTGCGTAGGCAAATCAATCATAAACCTACGTAAAAGCCTGGGCCCGAACTGCTGGGAGGCAAGTGAAAGCATAACTATTGTTATGGAAAAAACTGTACCTATAACAGCTATTAAAGAACCTGCTATAGTTGATAAGATTGAACGAGCAGCAGCCGGTTCAGTATTCAGCCAAGTTGGCAATTTTAATTCTGAATTATGAACTATGACATCTACCTCAGCTAATACTTTACTGAGAATAATAATCAAAGCACACATTAAAGTTGGCAAAAACCAATAGCTTGCTCTTAAGCGATCAAATAAGTTTAATAGATAAGCCTTCAAAATCCCTCCTTAAAAACACAAAACCTAAACTAGCTTGGTTTCACTTTATAATGACCATAAACTTTTTTTATAAATTCAGGTTGGGGTTCACGAGGCCAGTCATTTTTATCAAAACCAGGCGCGTCTTTTAACTCTTCTTTACTTATATCTAATATTAAACTTTCACGACTCTTATCTATTGAAAATCTTTGGATCGGTAACGCAAATAATTTTTTCCCAAAACCCATAAAACCACCAAAACTCATTACAGCATAAATAATACTTGCAGTAGACGGGTCTATCATCAATTCAATAACCTGACCTAACTTATCGCCTTCTTTGTTAAACACATGATCAGCTAAGATCGATGAAGCTCCAAGTAATATTTCTGACATCGCACAGTTCTTTAGAAAACTAGATCAATGAGTAAATCATCGTAAGTTGGCTTTTCTCTATTCAAAATATCTGAAACCCAAAAATCAATATCATCATTTGTTGGAATATCAACATCAACTTCTTCAGGAGATTTTGTTTCCAGATTTTTGTAATAATGATAAAGATACTTTGCATAGCTCGTATTAGTTATTTTTTTCACCATTTTTCCTCCTAAAATTTCACTACCAAAAAAGATAGATTAAGTATTAACTTTTGCCCAATAAAAATAATATGAGCTTACTCATGTAGTGGATTTACTATGATCTAGATCATACTGTTATCATCAGTGAAATAAATTACGAATGATCGTAATAATCTAATGGATTGGTTTGATCATAAAACACCTCTTGGCCATCAAGCACGGTGTCCTGATCTGTATCAGCCAGAAAAGGATCTGTCTGATAGCGACTAGTTTCAAAGTAGTCAAAAATCCCATCTAGATCATTATCGACTCTAGTTCTAGCCATATTTCTTTGCGCTTTATTTGTTAAAAATCTTTTTAGCTTATTTGCAGCTCTTCTGTAACCACGAGAAGTTGGATGCAAACCATCACTCCCAATATTTCTCACAGCCAAACGATCAAATCTTAAGAATACAGGTAATGTGTTAAAATTTCTTCTCTTTAACAAAATATTGTTAACAGACTTAATAAAACTAGCCTGGAAACTTCTTTTAGTTGGCATCAAAGTCGCCACAAATATTTTTGGTTCAAGGTCGGCTTGCTCCTCAGTTAGTAAATTTTTCAATGTCTTAACTAGTCTTTTAATGTCTCTAACAACTCTTCCAGGAGATTCATTATCCCAGTAGCTATTCCTCCCTACGTCAATAATCACGATATCTGAATTAATCGTTCTTTTATAGGTTGCTCTTTTTCTACTAAAATATCTTAAAAATTTTCTTCTAAGCTCACTTGGAGTAACCCCATTTACGCCAGTTTCAGTGAATTTAATGTAATCAATTTTATTTCTTATTCTACCTACATAGCCGCCCCTTCTGCGCGAATCTCCAACTCCATTTACAAAACTGTCTCCTGTGAAACTTATCTTTAAAGTCTGGTCGCAATTATAATCAATAAATTCATTTACTAGTGGACAAGCA
>JAGRAS010000390.1 GCA_020434465.1 Bdellovibrionales bacterium
ATATTACTGAGTACAAAAGGCTTGAAAATATCCGGACAGAATTCGTTGCAAACGTTTCGCATGAGCTTAGAACGCCTATTACATCTATTAAGGGTTTTGTTGAAACTTTAATGGATGGAGCTAAAAAAAATCCTGAGGAGCTCGACAGGTTCCTTTCAATAATCACAAGACAGACTGCTAGATTAAACTCAATTATTGAAGACCTCTTATCACTTGCTAAAATTGAACGTAATCGAAGCTCGAATGAAATTGAGTTTAAAGAATGGAATCTTAAGAAAATTTTTTCATC
Source organism: Bdellovibrionales bacterium (assembly GCA_020434465.1). Next base: position 290 of record JAGRAS010000390.1, read on the forward strand.
GGTTGTTGAGCTAAGTGAATTAAAAGCTTCTGAAAAAAATATCGATTTACAAATAGACTGTCAGTCTAATCTAAACACAAAAGTTAATCGACAGTTAATCGAACAAGCATTATGTAATCTTGTCGATAATGCAATCAAATACAGCAAAAATAACGATCAAGTCATTATAGTTGGCAAAAAGAGCGGTTCAAAAATTATCATGTCTGTGAAAGACCATGGTTGTGGAATTGAAAAGATCCATTTTGATAGGCTCTTTGAAAGATTTTATCGAGTTGATAAAGCTCGCAGCCGAGAACTAGGTGGAACCGGTTTAGGACTTGCAATAGTTAAACATATTGTACAAGCACATCAGGGTTCAGTTACAGTTGAAAGTGAAATAAATAAAGGGTCTACTTTTAGCTTGCATCTACCGGCGGCAGCAGCTTAAACATCTTGCACTTTCTGCGGATCAACAAGTGAACCGTACTTTGTAGCATAAACTTTAGTAAACTCAGCTCCATAATAAAGAATTTGTGAAGCGTAATAAATCCAGATTAAAAAAATAACCAGTGAGCCTGCAGCTCCATAAAGAGATGCAACAGCAGTATAACCAAGATAATAACTAATAGCCGCTTTACCTAAAGCAAAAAGTAAACTAGTTACAAAGCCACCCAAGATCACATCTTTCCACTTAAGTTTAATTGCTGGAATAATCTTAAAAATTGCTGAAAAAAGAAAAGAAATCACAATCAATGAAAATACTGAATTAAAAAAACTTAGTAAGGGAAGAAATACTGGAAATCTTTCTAGAGTAAAATTACTAATAGTAGTAAGAACTGCACTCATTATAAAAGAGACTAGCAATAAAAAACCAATTGAAAATACAAGTGCAAATGATTTCAATCTTCCTAGAATAAAAGAAACTATAAATTTTCTATTTGTTTTTGTTGCTCCCCAAATATCATCCAAAGATTGTTGCAGTTGAACAAAGACCCCTGCTGCTGCAATAATTAAAGAAACAATACCAAAAAAACTTGCAAGTACACCCGTGCTAGTTTGAGCATCATTTGTTAAAACCTCTTTTAGGAAATTTGCAATCTGAACTGAAGTTAATTGTTCAACCTGAACCAAAAGCTCACTAGTAATAAGCTTCTCACCAAAGACCAAACCAAAAATAGAAATTGTTACAAGTAACAAAGGTGCGATTGAAAGTGTAGTATAAAATGCTAGAGCAGCCCCTAGCTGAATAGCATTATCAGCATGCCATGCTTTAGCAGCCTCTTTATTAAGATTTAAAAAGCTTTTTAAAATACCAAAATACCACATCTGAAATCTCAATACCTTTCATTTACAAGCTCTTGATCAGAGCAATCTATAAATCAATTTAAGCACATAAAGTTTTTGGCGACAAAACTTTCTTTTAAAGTTTACATTGTTTGCAGGGAAAAACAGCTTTTTCAAGCTACTGGAAATTTAGATAAAGAATGGTTATAATTAAATGATGGGCAGTTTTTTTAATCTTGCCCATGAATAATTTGCGGCATTAGCAATTTTATTAAGTTCTAAAGCCGGGGGTGTTTTGGCTTCGACGGGATCCAAGAGATTCTGGTAAGCACGTCGAGGGTTTCGCAGGCCTCGTAAAAAAGCGAAAAA
>JAGRAS010000391.1 GCA_020434465.1 Bdellovibrionales bacterium
ACCTCTTCGTAAGCTCGAACTATCTTACTACGAATTTGGTTCATTAGTTTAAAAGCTATATCCGCTTTTTCCAAAGCAATCATTGCATCATGCGGAGTTACAGCCTTACCCAAAACTAAACCTTCAATTTTCTGGTCTGCATCAACTTGCAGCGCATCAACCTCTTTAATTGACTTTGTCAACATTTCTCCAAAGCTCTCTGGTGCAGTTCCTTTTTGTGTTTGAGCCGCTGGAGCAGATGGTTTTTGAATTGGCTTTAATCCTTGCAAGCCAAATTTTAAACTATCATCAATGCCTTTTATACTCATAAGACTTACCTAAGACTTTTATTAAAACCTTAAAGAAATTCTTTCTGCTGCCTGACTCATTTTTTTAACTGAGTCAATCGCACTAGCCATAGCTTGATATTGGCGAGTTGCAGAAATCATATCTGTCATTGAAGTAACAATATTAATATTTGGAAAAGCAACATAACCTGTTTCATCTGCATCAGGGTGCCCTGGTTGAAACACTTTTCTTGGTTCGCTTCCATCCTCAACCACTGCTGCAACTTGAGGTTTTGCCAAGCTCATTCTATCAAGCACCGTACCGAAATTGCTTTGCTGAGTAACCGCAACTTGTACAACATCTCGTCTTTTATATGGGCCACCTTCTTCTGTACGCGTTGTTTCAGCATTGGCAATATTTGAGGCAACAGTATTGACTCGCAATCTCGCTGCGCTTAAACCACTCGCTAAAACTTCCATTGCTCCAAACATAATCTACCCCGTTGCTAATCTAATTGCTTCTCTAAGCATTTGTAGTTTCTTACGAACAAGGCTGGCTGAAGTTTCATATTGTCCTGAATTTTCAACCAACTTTGAAATTTGAATATCTATGTCAACGTTGTTTCCATCTGCTTTAGTAGCTCCAGAATAATCAGCTACAAGATGAGCAGCGCTATCATTTGATAAATCTAAATGCTTAGTATTTGTTTTTTTAACTTCGGCACCTTTTTTATTCCATGCTTTTTCAAGCTCACCTGCGAATGTAAGATCACTTGCTCTATACCCAGGTGTTTCAGAGTTTGAAATGTTACTCACTAAAGCTTCATTTCTTCTCCACTGAAGATCTAATGCCTTATCGAGGCCGCCGATTGACTTATCAAAAAGTTTCTCTATCAATCCACCCATTGCTATATTCCTCTGAGTCAAAAAAATATTCCTAAAGATATGATGCAATTTACGTGCACAAACGAATCATGTTTTTTTGTAAAAATTTCAACAAGTTAACTATATTTTTGTGATGTTTTTACTGACACTAATGTCAGCATTTTGACACTAATTTATCTTTAAAACTTTACTCAGCTCACACTAAAACGGAGCTGAGAAGCTCCGTTTTTAATGAAATTAAATTTTTTAAGCTTAGCAAAATAAATTAAATCTCTACTCCCTCTTTTTTATAATCATTCAATTTATTTCTTAAAGTTCTAATGCTTATGCCAAGTAATTTTGCTGCTTGAGTGCGATTACTGTTTGTAGATCTCAAAGTTTCAATAATAAGCTTTTTCTCCATTTCATGAACTGTTAGCCCAGATCTGATCATTAAATCATCCTCTAACTCTACAATCTCAGTTTGCTCTTTAATTATTTCAACACGCTCTGATAAGGGTACTGATTTCATTTCTGCACTAAACAGAAAATCGTTTTTATTTGGAGCTCTTCCCTGCGAAAGAATTGCAGCTCTTTCAACAGCATTTTGTAATTCCCTAATATTTCCAGGCCATGAATAACTTTGCAGTTCTGCTAAGACCTCAGGAGAAATTTTAGGAGCTTTTTCTCCGAGATATTTGTGCATAAAATGTTCTACTAATAGCTTAATATCTCCTTGACGCTCTCTTAGCGAAGGTAAAGTCACAGGAATAACATTTAAGCGATAGAA
>JAGRAS010000392.1 GCA_020434465.1 Bdellovibrionales bacterium
ACTTAGCGAATCTGAGATAAGCTCCTAATTTACCCAAAGAGCTTAGCTCTGAACTGGTAAAACCATACTTCATTGAGTACAAATACAGCCCTCGAAAGATGGGATCAAAAACGATCCTTGCCCTCCGTAGCCTTTGGCGGAGGGGGAAGGCTTTGCCCACAAAACGGTAATTTCTATTGTCGAGGACTATATACTACAAAAGTCCTAGATTTACTGCCTTTCGTAACAGTGGTGGCAGAAGATAAAAGCCTGTCTTCTATAGCTTTATCAGGGCTATTTGCAGCTTCTTTAATAAATTCCTTAACTTGAGCTGAAAGATATGATTTTGCCCTACCAGAATGTCTTGTGCTTGTGACTCCTAAAATAGGCCTAGTAATTATGTTACTTATAAATCTTTGTGCTGTATTCATATAAATCCTTTAGCTCAACTTCCAGTGTAAATTATACTTTAATTTAGCACTTAAAATAGGCCTTTATTTTTTAAAACATAAAATCTACCAAGTTATGGTAGTTAGGGTTAAGAACGTAGCTTAAAATTAAGTAATGTTTTAGGTTGTTTAGCTACTAAGAAGACTGTTCAATCAGCTTTTTTGTGATATCTTCGATTTTTTGCCCTGTAAAGATATTAAAAGTTTTTAAAAGCTCAACAGCCTTAGACATCTGAACATCTCGCCTATACCATTCATTTAAATCTACTGTCTCAGGATTAATACTAATAATATCTGTTTCTTCTGATTCAATTTTGTTCATTTCTTTGATTTTATCATCAGAACCACCAGAGACACTTGGATTCTTAATTGCCCCTGGAAGATCTGCTTCTCTATATCTGCTGTACTCAACATGTTTTCCGCCTTTAATATCTTTAGGCTTCGTCTCTTCAACAATAATATCTGGCTCTACCCCTTTTGCCTGAAGTGAGCGACCACTTTTAGTATAATATAAGGCAGTAGTTAAAGTTAAGGCACCACCATTATCTAAGGGGGTTATGGTTTGAACAGAGCCTTTACCAAAAGTTTGCGTTCCAAGAATTAATCCTCGCCCATGATCTTTTAAAGCACCAGAAACAATTTCTGCAGCCGAAGCGGAGCCACCATTTACAATAACAACAATTGGATAACTTGGTTCAGTTCCTCTTGCATGAGCAAAAAATTTCTGTTTTTGAGTTTCCACTCTGCCATCTGTATAGACAATTACTCCATCTTCGAGAAACATATCACTAATACGAACAGCTTGAGTCAGTAGTCCCCCAGGATTATTTCTTAGATCCAAGACCAAACCTTTAATCTTGCCATTTGGCGCCACAGATCTAATCTTTGCTAATCCACTTTTAATATCATCAGCAGATTTTTCAACAAATTGGTTAAGCCTGATATAACCATATCCATCATTTAAATAACGCGATCTAACACTAGTAACAGTTATTTTATCTCTAATAATAACAACATCAATGAGACCATCAATCCCTTCACGTTGAACAGAAATTTTAATTGGGGAACCTTTAGGACCACGTAATTTTTTTACCGCATCAACAAGCGAATACTCTTTAGTGTACTTACCTTCAATTTTGACAATTGCATCACCTGGTAAAATCCCAGCTTTGGCAGCAGGAGAACTCTCCATTGGAGAAACCACAACAAGCAAACCATCTTTGATTGTTATTTCTATTCCTAGTCCTCCAAACTCACCTTTTGTCTGAACTTGCAAATCTTTGTAAAAATCAGGATCTAAATAACCACTATGAGGATCTAGTGTGGCAAGCATTCCTTTGATTGCTCCCTTTACAAGCTCTTGACTTTCAACTGGCCTTACATAGTCTCTCTCAACAAGCGCAAGCACATCTGTAAAAGTCTTCAGCTCCTCATACAGTCCTTGCACATTCTCTCTTGCATTAACTTCAGGAAGACTCCTACCACCAACAG
>JAGRAS010000393.1 GCA_020434465.1 Bdellovibrionales bacterium
TTTTGAGACTCGCGTGACTGAATATCAGACCGCGGCATCTCTTAGTTGGTAGTACCTCATAACCCTATTGCCTACCCAAGTCGGGGCTATTAGTTGTAGTATTAATCTATATAGCCCCGACTTTTTATTATTTTTAAGTGAAAATTTTTGTAAATATTTTAATTGTTACTTTGGTTTATATAATAGCTGGTCGTGTAATTTCACCACCAACACCAAAAGTTTCACTCTATAATAGTTATGAAATTAAGTATGCTGATAAATTTGCTGAGTATACTTTAAGTGGGAATGTACCGGGAATTGGATCTGGTTTAACTCTTCTTTCTGAAGAGAGTGATACTAAGAAAGAATTTTTAAGTATAGCAGACAATGGTAGTTTCTTAACTACTGATAAAGGCAAACGTACTCCGTTTGTAGGTAGAATTGTTTTAGCTGATGAAGTTGCAACTTTAGCATCGGTTATTCCGTTAAATGGTTTAGCAAAAAATTTTGATGGAGAAGATATTGATATTGAAAATGAAGCAGTTGTTTGGCTAGCTGATGAAGCTGAGCCTTCAATTGTGCGATATCAACTGGCTTTGCAAAGACCTTTAAGTGTTTATACACCAGGGCATGGTTTGCCAAAGATATTACAGCATAAAATGGATAATCGCGGCATTGAAGCCTTAGCAGTATTGCCAGGCGGTAAAGTAATTTTTGCCTTACAAAGTGTTTTAGACATTGAAGGAAAAACTTCAAAGTTGGCTAAGCATATTAGGGTTTTACAATTTGATCCAAAAACACAAGAAGTCAGAACTTTTGTTTATCCGATTGATACTGATTTATATTCAGCACTTTCAGAAGTTAAAATAGGTGGTTTTACAGCAATAAATAGCCACAAAGTACTTTTAATCGAACAAGGCCCCGGTAAAGATGGCAATTATATAAACAGAATCAATGAAATTGATTTTAATATAGTTGAAACTATAGAAGATGATAAGGGTGAAATTGAAAGAAAAGGAGAAGTAGGAGGTCTCTTTGGTAAAGGAGAGCTAAAACCACAGGAGATAATAAATTTAAGAAACTACGGCTGGAGACATAATAAAGCTGAAGGAATTGCACTGACAGAAAAAGGCAGAACTATCTATATTACAAATGATATTGATAATAAAGTTGATTTGAATATTAATTATGAGCAGGATCCATTAAAAGTTTATCTTTGGGAATTTAGATTAGATAACTCATTTAAAATTTCTTTACTAGTTGATATAGCTTATAGAATAGCACCAGGAATAATTACCTTGATAGCAATGGCATTTTTACTAAGAAAAAGAAAATCATAAATGAATGATAAGTCAGATAATCCTGCTTGGTCACATGTCCCAAAAGAAATTAGAAGGGATTATCATCATGATGGATTAGAAATTGAAAAACTAAATGCAGATCCAGTTTTGGAGTTTGAAAACTGGTTTAATGAAGCAGTAAAAAATAACTTAGATCAAGCTAATGCGATGAGCCTGGCAACAGCTAGTTTAGATGCTAAGCCTTCGGTTAGAAAAGTTTTATTAAAACAATTTAGTCAGGAAGGTTTTGTATTTTATACAAATTATAATAGCAGAAAAGCTAAAGAAATCTTAGCAAACCCGTTTGCTGCGTTGCTTTTTTATTGGGCCGGGCTAGATCGTCAGATTAGAATTGAAGGCAAAGTTGAAAAAGTTTCTAAACAAACTTCTGATGAATATTTTAACAGTCGCCCTTGGGGGGCTCAATTAGGAGCATATATTTCTCCTCAAAGTCAGGAGATCGAAGACAGAGAAACTCTTGATGAATTATATAAGAATGCGAAGAAAGATTTTGATAAACAAAAAATACCAAGACCTGTAAACTGGGGTGGCTTTTTACTTATTCCAACGTACTTTGAATTTTGGCAAGGGCGC
>JAGRAS010000394.1 GCA_020434465.1 Bdellovibrionales bacterium
TTGAAGAACTGAAACTTTTTTCTGATGAAAAAGATTTGACGGGATCTCTTAACGTTAGATCGATTGTTGGGAGACTTGAAGCTCTTCGCGCTAGCTTACCCGAATAAAAACAACTTTTATTAAAATTCAAAGAGATCTAGTAACAACAACTTTTTAATTGAGCTAATCAAGCTAGGGATAAATTTCTATCTTATTTTAATTCCTACGCTTATAATCGAGAGTAAAAAGATAATGGCAACAGTATTAAGAAAAGTCATGCTTTTACCATTTATTAGTTGCTTCATATCGTAGCACTAACTCTTTGTCGATCCTGACTACCTCATAGTCTTGAATCAAGCTAGGAAAGGTTCGTCGCATTTCACGCATCATGCTTTCTAGTTCTAAAATGTCCTCTACCTCGCATTCCACCTCGAACTGCCAGGATCCTATGACGTCAATAAGATAGGTTACGAAGGGGTATCGAGCACAGAACTCGTAAAGCTTTCGCTCTGATTCTGGCCCTTCATAATGAAGTTTAATTAGTGCTTTAACAAATAAGCGACCAATTAAATCCAAATTTGCCGGCACTCTATAGGCTTGAATAATCCCCTTAGCCTCAAGCTCTGCAATCATCGACAAGATCTTCTGATATCCTAATTTTAACTTTCGCTGTAGAGTAACAAGAGGAATTCGGCAGTCTCTAGAAAGTAAAGACATTAATTGCTTTTCAGACTCACTTAATACAACGGGGGTTGTCGCTTCTCCGTACTTAGCAGGTGCAAACTCTCTGCGAGTGCTCTTTACCAAATAATCACGACGGAAATGATAAGTTACTGTAGTCATCGAAACATTATAGCGATCATAAAACTTTCCAAATTTCGCCTGTATTGACTTCCACACACGAGCGAATGCGACATAGTCTTTGAATACAAATACAACTTCATAATCCCAACTGCCGCTTAACTGCCCAAGCCACAGAACGTCAGGACATTGGCTTAAAAATTTACGCAAATCATCTTCAATGTCAGCAGTAAGTTGTCTTAATCGAAAATACACTCTAAAAGTCAGCAGTCCAACATGGTGCAAATTGAGTAGGGTTAAAGATGGACCAATAATTTTTCGTTTACGCAGTCGATTATATCTAAAAGAAACAATTTGAGGACTTTGCTTAACTCGGCGTGCAAGATCGGTGAGCGAAATCCGCCCGTCTAAATCCAGAATCCACAAGATTTTAGCATCAAGTGGATCGAGATCGTACTTCTTGGGTGCCTTTGGAATTTTCATCAAAAAAGCTTTGTAAATTTTTACAAAAAAAACTTAGCAAATTTTTTAAAATCTTTCAATATTAATTGATTATAAGTGAATTTATAAGAAAATTCAGCTTAATCTTAAGTGAAGATTGCGTATCCTAAAATCTCTGGTATGTATCAGCTTAAGTTGGCTGCTGTTGAACACCGGCTTTATGACTAAAAGAGGAGAAGACAATGAAAAATTTAAATGGTCAAAAAGATTTAAGGCAAAAAAATCTAACAGCAGAAGATCTTAAAATGAAAATCGAATCGGCAAATATTCATCTTACTGGTTCACATAGTTCTTCCCCCCTAGATCTTAGCTTTTCCAGTGAGCGCTCGCATGGACGATTGAGAATGAGTTTAGGCTTTGTAGCTGCATTGTTGGTAAGTCAGTTTGTAGGATCACGCCAGTCCAAGGCAGATTCTCCATCGGCCCCAGTTGTGCCAGTCGCTGGCAAGCAAGTATCTGATGATCTCTATAAGGAACGAATTCAAGCTTGGGTTAGAAAAAATCCTGAGTTCATTCACCTTGCACTTGCGATGCGTGGTGCGGTTAACTCGGAATTTAGTAATCGGCCAGGCAGCAGTAATGTAGAAGACATTTTTCGTGAAGGAGTCCTTAAGAGTATGCAATCTG
>JAGRAS010000395.1 GCA_020434465.1 Bdellovibrionales bacterium
TCCTTATACTTTAGCAATAGTAGCAGTGGTTGCAGTCTTGACTGCATTTGTTGCTGCAACTACTGCTTTGGCTCAGTACGATATTAAGAAAGTTCTTGCGTATTCTACAGTAAGTCAGCTTGGATTTATGTTTATGGCTGCGGCGGCTGGAGCTTTTTGGGCTGCTATTTTTCATGTTGTAACTCATGCTTTCTTTAAAGCATGTTTGTTCTTGGGTGCAGGCTCAGTTATCCATGGATGTCATCATGAACAAGATATGCGAAAGATGGGTGGTTTAGCTAAGTTAATGCCCGTAACTTTTGCAACTTACGCAATTTCAACGCTTGCAATAGCTGGGATTTTTCCATTTGCTGGATATCAATCTAAGCACGCAGTTTTAGCGGCTCTTAAAGGAATAGATAATGTTTATCTAAATGGAATGATTTCTATTCTGTTTTATTTAGCTACCATAACAGCTTTCTTAACAGCTTTTTATATGACTCGTTCTGTTGCTATGACATTTTTTGGTAAATATCGCGGGCATGCTCATCCACATGAATCTCCATGGCCGATGACGCTTCCTTTGATTATTTTGGCTGCGTTTGCAACTTTTGGAGGTGTTTGGCTTGAGGGGACATTACCACATTATTTAGCAAATGTTATTCCGCATGCTGCTAGTCATCATCATGAAAGTATTTTTGAATCTATTGTTAATTCTTGGCTTGGTTTATTAGGGGTGGTGCTGGCTATTCTTGTTTATACCAAGTTCGAGTCATTTGCTGATTTTGCAAAGCAAATTTTTAATCCTGTGTTTAAACTTTTTTCAGGTAAATGGTTTTTTGATGAGATTTATTCAAGTGCAATTGTAAGGCCGCTTGAAGGAATTGCAGGTATTCTTTGGAAGTTTTTTGATCAAGGGATTGTAGATGGTGCAGTAAATGCTTCTGCAAGCGTTGTGGATTTTAAAGGCGAGGTTTTAAGAAGAATACAAACTGGCCAAACAAGACAGTATGCTTTTTTTATGTTTCTTAGCACTGTTTTGCTAATTGCTTTTTGCTTTTTAATTTAGGCTAAAGGGGAATTGAGTGTTTAGTACAATATCGATTTTATCTTTATTAACTTTTACCCCACTATGTGGAGCAGCACTTTTATATTTGATACCTGCCTTTAGTGCAAAAAATGACGCTAAAGGAGTTAAGGCACAAGCTTTTAGTTTTTTTATTTCAATCATTGCTTTATTGATTTCTTGCTACGTACTAATCGGATTTGATCGAAATAGTGGTGGTATGCAATTTGAGGAAAACCTTTCTTGGATTCCTAGCTTTGGAATTAACTATCATCTTGGAATTGATGGAATTTCACTTTTCCTAGTTATGCTTACTACTTTTATTATGCCGTTAATATTTCTTGCTGCCCATTCAATAAAAGATAAGAAGCGCGGATATCTTGCAAATATGTTGATCCTCGAAACAGCAATGCTAGGAACGCTAGTAGCACTTGATGTTTTCCTATTTTACGTGTTCTGGGAACTTATGCTTGCACCTATGTACTTTATTATAGGTATTTGGGGCGGGCGCAGAAAAATTTACGCTACGCTTAAGTTTGTGCTTTATACGGTTTTTGGAAGTTTACTGATGCTGTTAGCGATTTTCTTTGTTGTGTGGCAGTACTGGAGGCAAACAGGAGAGGTGAGTTTTGCGCTAGAACAGCTTATTAATTACACAACTTTAAGTAAGAATCAGGAAATTCTACTTTTTGCTGCTTTTGCATTAGCTTTTGGAATTAAAGTCCCCATTTTTCCTTTTCACACATGGTTGCCTGATGCACACGTAGAAGCACCTACCGGAGGCTCTGTTGTTTTAGCGGGTGTGCTTTTGAAAATGGGAATTTATGGTTTTATTAGATTTGCATATCCATTATTTCCTCG
>JAGRAS010000396.1 GCA_020434465.1 Bdellovibrionales bacterium
TAAGAATTTTAACTCTGCTCTAAACAAAAATGTTTTAGAGAGTGTTTCTAAATATCGATTGTTTAATGAAGTGAAAAAATTTTTTCAGGATTCAGCTACAAGTAATATTCTTAAATTATCTAGGGATCTTGGTTTGCAATCTATTTACCCTGGAATTGAGAGTAAGGCTTTTGAAAAAATTATTTCTGCATTTGATTCGATTGAAAGTGAAAATCTATGCTTAAATCCAAAAGAGAAATTTAATTTTGGGCTTATGTTAATGGCTTATCATGTACCAAGTACTGCAAAACAGTTCTTCAAAGATGGTCAAATTTCAAAACTTGAAAAAATCCAGATTGAAAATGAGCTTATTGACTTTCAGAAGATTGATCTATCCAAGGCTAGTAAGCTTCAGAAGCTATTAGTTTTTTCTTTAAATAATTCTCCTGAAATGCTGTCAGGTCTTAAATAGTTCAATGATTTCACATCTTTACCAGTGTTCCCTCCTCGATTTAAACTCTAATATTTAGCTAGTCTCACTAGATTTTATTATCACTATATTTGATCTTTGCATGCCGGCTAGATAGGATACTATGTTCTTAGCTTATTAAAGCAAGCCTAGCTATGAATTTAACAATTGGTGCTGCTTATGCCGGGAGAGGCTTTTAAAAATTTTACATCTCACGCAGAACGCACGCGACCAACAATAAAGCAGTCGCCAGCTATGAATCGAAAAACACTTCGCACATGGGAAATTAGACTTGGTCTTATGCATGTTGTGGCTTTCCTTGGGGTAGTCATGGGCATAATGGTATGTGTTTTTCTGTTAGCATTTGTTTTTGGACATAATGCAGGCTTCGAGGCTGCGGCGCGTCAGAGCTTAGATAGTATTGCTCGCTTGCCTGTTGATATTGATGGTAAACTGCCTGAACGTGCGGAACAAGAAGAGATAGAAAAACAGGTTTATGCAGCACTTAGTGCAGATGATCAAGTTGATGAATCAGAAACTGAAAACCTTCCTGATTTAGGATCGATTCCTGAAGCTAAAGACGCTCCAATTGTAGAAGAGGATGGTTTAGCTAAGCTAGATGAGGCTTTAAGGAAAGAGGAGGAAGCAAAACTAGCTGAGGATTTAGCAAGCCCTGACTCAAAAAATAAAGTAGAGAATTCAAATCCAGATAAGAAAGGTAATGCACAAAAGGTTGTGCAGGCTGAAGCTGGTATTAAAATTGTAGGTAAAACAGGTTCGGTAATTGTAATTGATGAAGATAAGCCTAACGAAGCTAAGAAAGCCACATTAACAGAATTACTTTCTGATGAGACGTCTGCTACTTCAGCACAAAATAAAGAGGCGGCAGCTGTTGAAGAACTATTGCCTGAGCCTTCACATCCTGTAATAGAGAAACCAAAAAATAATGTAGAAGAGAATAAAAATATACAGATTCCAACTACAACTGAAAAACTTGATAAACCAAGTGATAAAATTGCTCAGGAGAAAATAGAAATTGTTGGGCTAGAAAGTAATAAGTTAGAACAAGCTCCCGTTGAAAACTCAGCTTTAGCTGGAGTAGCTAAAGGGGATTTTATTCGCAGTGTTATTCCAAGAGGTTGGTATGCTCAATTGGCTGCACCTAGAATAGTTTCTGATGCAAACACATTAGCTAATAAATTAAGAAGTTCAGGCTTCCCAGTTATGATTGAGAAAGCAGTTGTTAGAAATCAAGAATATTTTAGAGTTTTAGTTGGTCCTGAACAGAACAAAACATTGGCAAATCGCCTACTAGAGCAAATAAAAAGGGAACCTTATATTTCTGGTGAACCTTTTATAAGAAATGTTCAATAAAACCTTGTCCTATTCCATTTTAAAATATGGTTTAAAAATCTGTTTACAGTTTTGCGTATTTAAACGCCATATAGCTATAA
>JAGRAS010000397.1 GCA_020434465.1 Bdellovibrionales bacterium
GATTTGAAAGTTTTAGTGTGAGTCACAAAGGAAGAAAGAAAAAAAACCAGCTCAAGAGTTGGGATGTCACAAACAGCCGAGACATCAAGGATTTTTCAAAAGCTTTGGCTTAATCAAGCAGAGCAAGATTTATTAGTTATTAAAGACTCTATTCTAAACCGAGACTTTGAGCAGCTTGGGTTTGTGGCGGAAAAAAACTCTCAGCTAATGCATGCAACAATGCTTGAAAGTAGTCCGCCATTGATTTATTTTAATGATACAGCTTTAAAAATTTGTACAGAATTAACCAAAGCAAGGTCACAAGGCTTGTCTGCTTATTATACCATGGACGCTGGACCTCAGGTTAAGATTTTATGTTTAGAAAATTCTTTAAGCGATGTGGAAGCACTTGTTAATCTAATTCCAGGAATAAAAAGTATGCGTGTATGTAAACCAGCAAATGAGAATGCTCGTTTGCTTGATTCTCATTTATTTTAAGAGTTTTCTATGTATGTTCAGCTGTCAGTGCCGGGTAAATTGTTCATTTCAGGTGAATGGTCAATTTTGGAAGTAGGTAATAAGGGATTAGTTGCCGCGGTCAATAAACGAGCGCATGTTTTGATTGAAAAAAATAATGAAAAGAAATTTATTTTTCATGCAAAAAACTTAGGTATTAATGAAAGAGCAACGCTTAGTTCCGGTAAAATTCTTTTTGACAATCCAGATAGCGAGTCTGCAAAAGTATTGAGCTTTGCTAAAAGTGCTGTTGAGGCCTGCCTTAAGTATTTCAAAACTTTGCCCCCTATGACAATTACCACATGGTCTGATGACTTTAATTTCGTGATAAATAATCAAACTAGAAAACTCGGATTTGGTTCCTCTGCTGCTGTTGTTGTTGGCATAGTTGCTGGAATATTTAGACTAATGGAAGAGTCGATAACAGATCCAAAAAGTCTAGAACGAATTTTTAAGGTTTCAGTAGCTGCTCATTTTTTAGCCCAAGGTAAAGTAGGCTCTGGTTTTGATATTGCAGCATCAACCTATGGCGGTCTAATTGTTTACTCCAGATTTGATCCTTCGTGGCTTTTAAGTGAAATGCTATCTGGAGATTTTACTGGCTTAGTTGACTCAAAATGGCCAGCTCTATCTATTCAGAGTTTAAATTACCCACCACAGTTAAAGCTTTTGATAGCTTGGTCAGGAGAGTCTGCTTCTACTGGAGATTTAATTAAAAATTTTAATAAGTGGAGGGCAGGGGATCCTTCGCAAGCTAAAATTTATCTTAGTGAGATTGCGAATGTTGCCTCTAAAGCAATTCAATCCCTTAAAAAAAATGATCAATCAGCATTTCTAGATGCAATTCGTTTTAATCGCCATCTTTTGTCTGAGCTAGGAATTGTATCAGGAGTTAAAATCGAAACTGAAGCTCTAAAAAAACTTGCTGATATCGCAGAAGTTCATGGTGCCGCTGGAAAACTTTCAGGTGCAGGTGGAGGAGATTGTGGAATTGCCTTAACTTATGATGATAAAGTTAAAAGCTCAATTTACTCTGATTGGAAAAGTGCAAATATTCATCCAATTGATGCTGATATTTCAATTGATGGTATATTAAGCGGAGCATAAATTTTATGAAGACTAGAGAAGAAGCTTTTAGCTTGTTAAATGAATATACAAAGTCAGAAAGTTTGCTAAAGCATTCTTTGGCGGTAGAGGCGGCGATGCTTTGGTATGCCAGATTTTATAAGCAAGATACTGAAGAACAATTAAGATGGGGAATTTGTGGTCTGCTTCACGATTTTGATTATGAAAAATATCCTTCGACAGAAGATCATCCTTACAAAGGAAACCAGATTCTTAAAGAGCTAAACTATAGTGATGATATTTGTAATGCAATAATGGGGCATGCGACTTAT
>JAGRAS010000398.1 GCA_020434465.1 Bdellovibrionales bacterium
TAGAAGTTAGCATATCTTAAGTGATGTATGATAAGCACTTCCTTAGATAGCCAGAAAAGCACAGAGATTAGGATTATCAACAATGATACCAATCTTACTTCTCTATTAAGACTTAAAATATTTATCGCTTTAGGTTTAGACCCACAGCAAGATTTTAATATTTATCTAGCTGAAAAAATTAATATAGATAAACAAAAAGCCCACAAGATCATTACGTGTAATTTAGATTTTTCACTTGATCAAGTTGCTTTGCTGGCAGAATGCAATAAAGCACTTTCTCCACATGCATTATTTACTTTACTTGCAGATCCTTTACGAAAAGGTCTTTTAAATTTACTTAGCCGGCCGTTTACAAGCCCTTGCAGAGAGTACTTTGACTCTGATTTGCATGGGAAGAATTTTCCACTTAGCAGTATCAGAAAAATGCACAGAAGACATGTTCTAAATAGTATTTCCATGCGTTCATTTGAATATAAATCAGCGCAAGAGATTACCGTATTAGATTTTCGTTTAGAACAAATGCTTAAAATTGCAGTTGATGCTCCCAAATTAAGCTTACAAGATCTATATGTTTTTCTTTCTGAAACTTACGAAGCAAAAATGACAGAAATTACAAAAAGACTATATCCTGAACGTAAGGATTTTACTCAGACTTTTGAATCACAAAGTTCACTGTGTAAGAAAACAGAACTAGAACTAGCATTTTTAAAAGAAATTAGATCATACCTTGTTCAGAGTATAATCGAAAACAATTTACTTTCTTTAACATCAAAAGTGGCTATTTCTAAAGCCATAGGCGCTCCGAGAGAACGTTTTTTTCAAATGATTGCAGGTAAAGATTCTTTATTTATCAATGAGGCAATAAAAATTCTTGAAATCGCTCCAGACTTCAAGCCAGAATTTTTATTTCTCCTAGTTAATAGGGATAGACATCAATTTCTTAGTGAGATTTTGTATGCAAAAACAGGTCAATGCATAAGTTTTTTTAGTGTACTTTCTAGTCTTGATCACTTAAATGAAAAAATTGCTCAAAAAAAACGAGAAGATCAAAGCTTTTCTGTTCCTGTAGGATCTTTAATCGCTACTAGAAAACAAGTCTTATGTGAGCTACTTGGAACAGAAAAATTAGAAAAAGGAACTATTACTAGCATTGCAAGATATTTAGATAAATCCCATAGTGTGATTTCACATATTTTAGATCCAAAAACTACCTCTGGTTTTACAATAGATGATATTGAAAAGTTGCAAAATAGATATGGACACCCCCAAGAGATTAATAAATGGTTGTTTTTAGTTGCCCCTAATAAACGTCTTGAACTCATTTATTATTTCCGGGATAACTTTAAAATGGAACTTTCTCTAAGAAAGGCATTTGATAGTTTCCCCTCTATAAAGACAGAATCTGCAGAAAATATTAAATCTGAAAACAAGAAAGAAAGTTTAAAAAAACCAGCAGTTCGTTTAGGTATAATAAAAGAAATAATTTCATTTAATAAAGTAGGTATAACTAGCTTCGTTGATTTGGCAGCATTTCTGGGAATATCTGATACTTATTTGCGAAGAATTTGTTTATGTAATAATGATTTATCTTTAAATAAATTTCCGAAAATATTAGAAGCATTTCCTCAAATTGAAATTACAAAGCTTTTCTGTCTTGTATCACCAAAAAATTATAAGGACTTTTTACTTAAACTAGAGAATGACCATGGAATAAAAGTTGAATTGAAAGAACTTTTAATAAAAGTTAGCAAGCTTTTAAATGAAGTAGAAAATATTTTCAAAGCTCCAATAATACTTACAGAAAAAAAACTTAGCGAGCTAAGAAATAAGATTCTAGAAACGGTTTATAGTAAAGCTGACCAGGCATCAAATGGTCCTGAATTAGAGAGAGT
>JAGRAS010000399.1 GCA_020434465.1 Bdellovibrionales bacterium
GTGAGGTTGAGATTCTTTCTGGTTTTATTGAAAAAGAAATGCTGAGTGTTTTTCCTGATAAGGAAGTTATTGATATACTAAGAAGTTTTGACGACAAAGGTCTTTTTCTTTATGTTTTGTCTGGCACTCCTAAGCAAGAGCTTGAAAAGCAGTTAAATAAATGGCAAATCTCTAATTGTTTTCTAAAAGTTATTGGAAGTCCTACGGATAAGACAGAAGGTCTAAAATCTATTCTTGAAGAGTCTGGTTTGGGTAGGGAAGAGCTAATATTTGTTGGCGATGCTACTGCTGATGCTAAAGCTGCAAGTTCTTCAAATGTAAGGTTTGTATATCTGCCCTCTTCTGCTAAGATGACATCAGGTGAGGTTTGGAAAAAGATTACTGGTTTAAGCGACTTAGAGCGATATGTTTAAAAACTTTAAACTTTTAGATTGTACTTTGCGTGATGGCGGTTACATTAATAACTGGGAGTTCGATGAGGACTTTGCAAGCAATCTATATAATTGCATCAATTCTTCGAGATGTGAATATATTGAAGTGGGTTTTTTTGAACCGCAAAGCCAAACGCCAAAACCATATACAAGCTTTAAACCTGAAAATATTCGTCCCTTTCTTGGTGGTGTTACTAAAACAGCACTCTTAGTGAATTATAATAGAGAATTAAATTTAGAAATGTTTCCTATGCAAGCTGATTTTGGAATCAGTATGTTGAGAATTGCTGCTCATAAACAAGATAGGCATGAAGCGTCAGAGTTTTCTGCGCAACTATCAGCAAAGGGATATGAAACCACAGTTAACTATATGGGGATTAGCAATTATTCAGACGCAGAAATCGTTGAGCTTGCTGATCTTATGAATTTGTATAAAGGGAAGGTTTCATATTTTTATATTGCTGACAGTTTTGGTAGCTTAGTTCCTGCAAAAACCAGGTGGATTTTTGAAACTTTAAGAAATATTTCAGATGCTGGTTTGGGATTTCATCCACATAATAATTTGCAACTTGCGTTTGCAAACACATTTGAAGCATTAAAAAATGGTGCTGATATTGTTGATGGCTCAATTTATGGGATGGGTAGAGGTGGGGGAAATCTAAATTTAGAAGCACTACTTGTGTTTCTTGAACAGGCAGTTCCTGGTAAGTATGATGTGCTTCCAGTTTTAGATTTTGCTGAAATTTATATGGAACAATTACAGAAAAGATACAGTTGGGGATATTCTCTACCTAATGTTATATCAGGTGCATTAGCATGTCATCCTAACTATCCAAAGGAAATGTTGAAGTTTAAAAGTTTTTCTGCAAAAGAAGTTTTTGATTTTCTCTCTGTAATTCCTAAGACAGAAAAGGGGAAGTTTAATAAAGAGTATTGTATCGATTCTTTTTTTAATTATCGTAAAGAGAAGAGTGATAATCTGAAGCCTATAGTTTCTGCTAGTTTCAAAAATTTGGTTTTTGAAAAACAAAAGAAAGCCTTAGTTGTTTGCGGAGGGAATAGTGTAGCTACTCAGAGAGAACAAATAAATGACTTTATTAGTTCAAATAATCCTGCGATAGTATCGGTAAATAGCACTGTTTTACCGTTTGAAATTAATGCGGTATTTTTTGGGAACTCCAGACGTTTTTCTCGTTATTATAATGAGGCCAGAGATAAGTACGAGGTGATTCTGAATCCCTTCATTGAACCTTCAAATAATATTGATTTAAATATTGAATTTTTATCGCGGGTACCAATAAAAGCTTTTTTACCGAGTTTGAGTTTTGCAAAAAATTATCCTCAGAAAATCCCAACAAATTCTGGTGTTGAAGCGATTTTAGCTCTTTCTTATTTAGGTTTTAAGGAAATATTTGTTGTAGGAATGGATGGTTATTCAATAAACCAAGATAAATATTATT
>JAGRAS010000039.1 GCA_020434465.1 Bdellovibrionales bacterium
TGGAATTATTACAGCTCCGTAATGATCAAAGAATTTTAAGTTGCCTGCAACAAGGCTAAGTAATGCAATCCAAATTCCCACTGAAAAAAGATTAGAACCAAGGATGTTTTTTAAACTAAATGTAGAAGTCTTATTCACAATTTGCCAATTTCTAAAGCGAATCTGAGATAAGCATTTATTTACCCAAAGAGCTTAGATCAGAACCGGTAAAACCATACTTCGTTGAGTATAGACCAAAAATACTTAACATATTTAATCACTCAGGGGTAGCAGGGGACTGGTAAGTAGGCTGTTACCAGCGTAAGTCTCAGTTTGAGCAGCTGTTACTGAAACTTCTCAATAAGACAATAAAAAACGCCCCTGCTTGTTTTCACAAACAGGGGCGTTTTTACCAGCTTTCTACTTTTTTTAATTGATTTTTTGAGTTACACCACAATTTTTGTAGAAAGGATCAAAGTTAAATACTGCATTTGAGAAGTGCTCAAGAGCAGTTTCATTATCTCTTTTATTAAGAGCTTCTAAGCCAGCGTTTAGACTTTTGTTTATAATATCTAAGTCTGCAGGAATGAAGTTTAAATAATGTGACTCTGATTCAATTTTTCTTTTCTCGTATTCTTGTAAGCTTGAAACCATATTTGCAACTGCTCCTAAGGTCTCACCTTTCTCTGCAGCAATCAATGCTTTCAACGCTAAAGAGCGAGGGCTGTCTTCAAGTCTGTCGCTGAATGTCAAACACTCAAGCGCAGAATCGATTTTGTTAAGCTTTAAGAAGTGAGCTGCAAGAGTATGGTAACAAGCAGCAGCGCTTTCCTCGCCATGTTGTTTCCAAGCATGATTTGGGAAAAGATCTTCAATGTTTGAGTTGTTAACAATAAACTCTAACAACTGTGCTTTTTCAGCTTCATTTAAAATAGAAGAAGAACCCGCATTTATTGCGTTAATTTTAATACCTTCATTAATCGCATATGCCATTGCTGATACTAGAAGTGAAGAAGCCGAACTTTGATTTGAATTTACCAAACTCTCAAAAAATCTTTTGCTTGAGCAAAATGCTGAGATTGGCCATTCGCTATCACTAAGGGCTGCTTCAACTATCATATCAATTGAAAGAGAACTTATTGATTGTCCATTTATCGGATTGCTATTGCCTGCAACTGTGACTTCATCTTCTTGTGAAGAGTCTTTCATGCTTTGTAGATCTTCAGAACTAAATTCGGCATTAGCATCTATTATCATTATTTGCTTGCCTGAAGCTCTGGATATTGCTTTTGAGAGTTGAGTTGCACTTTCCATTTCTTGACTAGCAACTATACTGGCTCCCTCAATTGCTTCATTGCTTTGAGAACCTATTATTAGGATTTCATCTGCACCAAATTTTTTTGCAGCTTCTAATGAGCTATTTAGTGCTGAATCACTAGCATTGTTTTTATTTATGATGACGGTTAACATGTCACAACCTCTACGAGTGCGTTAATTTAAAATAAACTCCTGTGAGTTAATCCAACCTGCGTCCCCATGACGCCATCAGGGCATTTAACCCCTCTAGTAGTTTAAGATGCTGTTCCCGAATCGGGGTTACAAAAAAATTTCGTTTTATCTATAAGCTATTGAAAATAAAGAGATAAAAATGATATTTTTTGTGAATTTGCTGTTGATAACTTGTTGATAATGACTTTTTTTAAGGTGCATTGAGGTTAGAAAGCACCGCCTATATAAAAGTGAAATCTAGTTGATGGTTCACCTGGGCGCTCGTCTATTGGGAAGCCAAGGTCAAATCCAATAGGGCCAATAGGGGATCTGAATCTTAAACCAAGACCATAGCTTTCTCTAATCTCATTTGTATTTACTCCATAATCTCTTAAGAACACAGAGCCTGCGTCCACAAAAAGATGAGTTTCTATAGTATCAGTGGCAAGGTATCTTAATTCAAAATTATTAGTGATTAGAAGGTCGCCACCAAGTACTGTGCCGTCTTCTCCTTTTGGACCTAAAGAGTTTTCTCTAAATCCTCTTACGCTAGCTCTGCCGCCTGTAAAGAAACGTTGGCTAATAGGGATAGTGTTTGTGTTTGAAAACTCCCAGGAAGAAGCGGCTCGAGAATTATTTGCAAAAATGAGTCTTTTATCAAATGCTGGTATAGGAAGAAGAAATGAAAAATTTCCATCAACTTGGTAGTAATTGCTCTCTGATCCTAAAACCTCGGTTGCCAAATTGTTTTCAATAGAAAGAGAAAATCCGGCATCGGGATTGAATGAATTGTCTTTGTGACCCCAGTAGCCAGCAAGTGAAATGTAAGATGTGTTTACCACACCAGTATCATGTGGGCTAAGAATGGCGTCATTTGGCACGCTATCTAAATTATCTTGCAAGAAGGTATACCCAAAACTCGTATAGAATTGACTGTCAAAGGTTGAATAGAAAGTAGAGCTTGTTGCCCAGCGATCATAGTCAAAGGGGAGTGTAGAAGCGTCTAATTTTTGAAATCTAAAGTCTTGTGAAAAATCAAAACCTGAAGAAAATAAGTCTGGATGAAAGTATCTAAGATTGGCAATTCCCTTGCTAATACCTGCTTCAGTATCATCATAGTAAGTATCAATTCTCAGGTTTAGACTTCTTCCATCTCCAAAAATTTCTTTATCAGTGGCATCTAAAAACATCCTTAGGCCGTATTCAGAGTTGATTCCAGTCCCAACTTTTAAAGTTCTAAGGTTTTTCTCACTTAAATTGATGTCGAGATCAAGTTTATCATCAGAGGTTTTTTTTGATTCGATGCTTACTTTGTTAAATAGCCCTGTTTTTAATAAAGCTATTTTACTTTGATTAACTAGATCTCTGTTCCAAAAGTCCCCAGGCTTAATTTGCAGATGCTTCTTTACTACTTTTTGCGTAACGCTATCTAAGCCTTTTATATAGATCTTATTAATTGATTCTCTACTGCCAGGAGTAATGATTATCTCCAGAATTGAGTTATCAACTGATAATTCTGTTGCAATTATTGGGTTGAAATAACCATGATCTTTAAGTCTACTTAAAGCCGAGTTAATTTTTGAGTTTGTTTGCTGTAAAGATACATTTTTATGTATTTTATCTTTAAAATCTAAATCACTAGGTAGTCCCTTAAAAATTATCTTGTCTAATATTTTTCGCTCACCCTCTGTAATTAAATAAAAAACTTGAATTGTATTGTCATCTAAATGGGGTACTAGTTTAAATTTTACATCAGCAGAGTTGAACCCTCTTTCGTGATATATAGACTTAATTGAATTGGCATTAGCTCTTAGCTGTTCATCAATTGCAAACTTAGGCGAGAGTAAGTTTTTCTTTGCTTCGTCTCCAAATAATTTGAACTCCTCTATAATTTCTTCTTTAGTGATAGAGTTTAGACCTTCAAAGGAAACTTCTGAAACTTCGATCTGTGAATCTTCATTGATATTTAAGATGTAAAAAGTTCGATTACTTTTTTGATCGAATGACTTATTATAGTTAATAGTTGTAAAAAGATATCCTTGTTCTCGATAAAGTCTCTCAATATTTTGTATTAAAATATTAATAGTGTTGTCACCAAAAGGTTGTCTTCTGTTAAAAATATTAATAGTGTTTAAAAACTCTTCTGCAGAGAAGTGTGTATTGCCAGAAAAAGAAAAGCTTACCGGGCTACCAGCTAAGATGTTTAAGCTAAGAAGTTTGTCTTTTCCATAGGGAAGGCTTTCAAAAGAAATGCCAATTCTTGCTTTAATATATCCTTCAGATCTAAGTTTAATGACTAATTCTTTGATGATTTCTTCGATGTGCTCCCTGCTTGCCGCTTTACCTTTATATTCATTTACAAAATTAGGGATGCCAAATTCCTCTAAAGGAATGTCAGTTTCTATTTTGATATCTCTGATTAAACTTTGATGCTTTTCTGTTATTAAAAAAGTAGCATGTTTGCAGTATTCTTTTTCTAAATTACAAGCCCCCTCAACTTCTGCATCAGAAAAACCATTTCTTATGTAGAACTTCTCAAAGGCTTTAGCTAGTGCTGGAATGTCTTCTGCAGGTATATGAGACTCTGCACCTAGTCTTAATTCAGAAAGTAAGGTTTTAGAAGAGAAAGATTGATTGCCGATAAAATCGATTTTGATCGCATCTTTATTGTTGGACAAAATATCATAAACAATGTCTATAAAGACTGCTTCGCGTTCTTGTTGTGTTGCAGTTTCGACTCCAGCAGAGGTGCTTAGTTTTTTTGTTAGTGACAGTGCAGCGCTGGCCTTGGCTGGTGCTTTATTGTCTCCAAGAAAAGTTTGGCCAACTAATGAGAGTCGTTCAGTTAGATATTTAATAGCTATTATCGATGGCTCAGTTGTTTCTCTCTCTTCATTGTAGTCAGGCTCTATATTAATTTCATCAATTTTGGTTAAATTTGAAATAATGCCAACTAGCCACTGGTCACTTTGCCCAAAAATATTTAGTTCTTCAACTCCAAAACCACCACCACGTTCTAGGGCTTTGTTGGAAGTGAAAGTTCCAGTTTGAGTCAAAAGGCTTAGTATTTCACTTTCTGGCAACCCAGAGTCAGAAGTCATTTTAATATCAGGGTTGGAAAGTGGACCATAGGCCTCCATAATAACAAGAGCCGCATCTCCTAGTCTTGAAATTGTCGTGGTTTCAGCAATAACTGATAATACTGGCTCTTCTTCTGCAGGGTCAAAAATTACTTGGCCAGAAGTAATTTCAAATCTTCTATCCTTGATGCCAAACCAACCTGAAATTGCATTTAAATTTCCTCGTATAATTGACTGTTGAAGTGTGCCCCCAAGATCTATATCTCCTTTAAGTTCAATGTTTGCCAAGTTTGAAAAAAGAAAAATATTTCTGTTTGCGTTTATATGTACAGCTAAACCAATGTCTGGAAGCTCATTTTCATTTAAATCTTTTCTGTTAGTTTTAGATGACTTAAAGAAATTGGTAATCTCTTTTATAATAGAGTTTAGATTAAAATCTTTTCTGATGTCTGCGCTATTAACTTCTATAGAGCCAGCGATTCCAATTTCTTCAGATTCGAATTGCTCTAAAGCTAGACTTCCTGAGGCAGTAACTGAAGCTTCTTTTGATGGGTTGATGCTTAGGTCAGAAAAATCAACTAATAAACTAGAATTTGTTATATTAATTGGATCAAAAAATCCACTGAGATCAAATTCTCCGTTATTAATTATTCCATAAAATTTATCAACATATAAAGTTCCTTCTTTAAATGTTAGTTCAATGTCAAACTTTCTTCCAAGTAGATCTTTAGCTTCAATCGCAAAGCCTGCATCAGCAATTCTTATGTTTCCTGTGAGATCGGGAGAGTCTATTTTCCCACTAGTGTTAAGTGCAATCTTTGCTTTTCCATAAAAATCATCAACTGATGGGAAAAAAGTTAATAATGAGTTTAATTTGAAATCACCATTGGTTGATAAGTTCCAACCTTTATTTAATGATATAGAGCCACTTGTTTCTAAGGTACTTTCAACGCCAGCTAAGTTGAGTTTTGAAATATTGATTCCACCATCAATTATTTTTGTTGAAACAGGCTCTTGAAGTTCAATTCCATAGGGATCGCAACCAAAACTAAGATTATTTAGATCTAAATTTCCTGACCCGGTTTTTGGTTCAGAGTGTAAAAATTTGTAATTAAGCTTTCCAGAAAATTCAAAGCATTTAACTTTATCTATGAAGTCTCCAGGCTTAAATGTTTTAAGATCTAAACTGAACGAACTTACTTTTCGGTCTAGAAAATCTATTTCTAATTTCCCATTTATAGATTCAAGCTGGTCTTTTGCTGTAACTAGTAGTCTAGCATCTTCTAATTTCAGATCTAAAGTTAGCTCGCTAGCTTTATCTCTAGACGTAGAGATTGCTTTAAGCGAGGCATGAGAAATCAAACCTTGCTGGCTAAGGAGGCCTTCAATACTGCCATTACCGGTAAATCTTAATCTCGGCTTGTTTAATTCAGAAGTTGTGCTTGCCTCATGGGATTCGGCTAATGAAAAGTTAGTTAGTTGATACCTAGTGTCAACTAATTTAGGATTTTGACTGTCAGTAAGATCAATTCCTCCGCTTAAGCTGAGGAGCCCGCGCTGCTCGCTGTTATGTTCTAGTTTGAAAAGAATTTTATCTTTTGTAATTTGCGCAGATAGAATCACATCAGGAATAATCCGATCTCCAGATAAAACTTCTTCTATTTTTCCAGATAGATTTAATCTTGGATCAGTACTGGTACCTTCAAAACCTATTTCAAAAGAAATCGAGTTAAGTTTTATATAATCTAATTCAAGTGAATCTATTTTGCTTTCTATTGAGCCTGATAGGATTTGATCATTTACTGAAATTGTTTCTTTTGAGCTTAGATAAGCATTTTCACCAACAGCTGAGAACTCAGGTATTTCAATTTTAAGCTTTTCATTTTTATAATTGACTTTAAACTTAGCAAGCAAAGAGCTGAGGTTTAGTACAGTTTGCCCTGCAAGTTTCAGCAAAGTGGGGTCAGGATCGCTTGTAACTTCTCCAACAAGAACTACATCGTCTTGATTGCCAGTTAAACTCGCTTCTCCTTTTAGTGTAGAGCTAACAGGTAGATCTTTAGCAAAATATTCAGTGTTTAAAGCATAATTGGTTTCTCCAGTAATTTTACCAATTTTATCCATATTAATTCTTGCTTTAGCTGCAAAGTTTAAATTTTCTTCGTTTAGCTTAATTTTATGAATTTGCACGTAGTCGTCGTGCAAATACAGATCTGTTTGAATACTTCCAAGTGAGAATTTATTTGTCTCAGAATTAACTAAAGCAAGTTTTCCTATCTCTGCTGAGAGATCAAAGTTATTATCAGGAGTACGAGTCATTACTAGACTCCCTTCCTCAGCTTCTAAAGTTTGAGAGCCGAGCTGCTCTGTAAAGCTAAGTTTACTAACTCTTAGTTTTTTTAGTTTCAATCTCCATCTATCAGGAGTATCTCTTGCAGGATCTATGGGCTCTGCAAAATATTTGACAACTTCATAAGTTGGTGCCCCTGGAGTTACGCCGTCTGATTTGCCTTCAATTAGATGTAGTTGTTTAATCCAAATCTTATGATTTTTTATATCGCTAATATCGAAACTAGCTTTAATTTTTTTAAATTCTAGCGCTGGTTTATCTTTGAAAATTACTGTTGGTTTATTAGCAACGGCACTGGCGGCTAATAGAGAAACGCTAGCTGAATCAACTGTAAATTGGCAGTCGCAAGAATTTGCGACTTCGTCACGTAACAGTTGAACAAGTTGATTTGCTAAATATTCTTTAAGTATTAAAAGACCAAGGCCAATAACTAAACCAATAATTACACCTAGTAGTGCGAGCTTGGCACCTTTGCTTTTCTTTTTCATGAGTAAGACTTGGGTGTAAAAAACAAATTCATAGAAAAACTAGGAATGTTTAGTCGCCATGCTATATCTATCAAGCATATTTTGACTAAGTCATTCAGGTGACTAAAAAGAAGTTTAACTTTAATAAAAAATACTTTTAAACCAGTAGTTTGGCAACCTATAGGTGTAAATGAGCTTAAAAACCTTAATCATATCAGCATATGCCTAATTATCAAATTAAACTTAGCCTAATAAGCTTAGACTGTGTCAGTTTTAGAGGCTGCAAGTGCTTGATTGCTATATTTTGAATCCTCTGTCACCTCGGCAATGACATTTATGCCAACCTTTAAAAGCTCTTGCGAATCAAAATTATTTTGAATTTCTGTATTAGGGAATTCAATTTCGGCTATTACTAAACCAGCAAGTTTAGCGCCGGTTTCAGTGCTAAGATATTCATCAATCTCGATCACAAGTACGGGAGTAGTTGCTAAAGGAAGTTTAAATCTATTTTTTTCAATTACGCGATTACAGCAGAGTTTTACTAACTGTTTATAGTTTTCTTCGGTGATCTTTAAAGTTAATTCTTGTCTAACACGCCCTTTTCCAACTTTTACTGACAATAAAAATTCACTATTGTTTTTTGAGCGAATCCTAAGCTCATTAGCATTTTCTTCAATAACTAGATATGCCTGTTGAATTGCAGTCGGAGTGTTTAAATTACTTGGTAAATCCTCAATTTTGAATTTGGATTCAATTTCTAAACAACCCGAACCGCGATTGAAAAACTCCTCTAGTACCTTTGGTTCGATTTGTATTGTAAGTATGTGGTCAGAGCCTAAATAAAGCGACAAAGAGTTTTCTCTAGCACATATTTTACATTGAATGTTAGTGAATGGATCAGAAAGACTAATGCTAGAGCTAGGCTCTTTTCTTAATCGATTCGGGTTCTGGTGTAGAGGTATGTCTCCAGGCATGATAACTACTCCTAACTAATGGTCCGGATTCAACGAATGAAAAGCCTCTTTGATATCCTTCTTCTTCGTAAAATTTAAATTGCTCTGGTGTAATGAATTCTGTTATTGGCAGTTGCTTTTCACTTGGTCGCAAATATTGACCGAGAGTCATTATATCTACTCCAGCCCATCTGAGATCATCCATCAGAGTTAAGACTTCTTTCGTAGTTTCACCAAGTCCTACCATAATTCCAGATTTAGTTTTGACATTTGGATCGAACTCTTTTGCCCAGCGTAGAATAGAAAGTGAGCGTATATAGCCTGCATATGGACGTACTTTTCTGTAGAGTCTAGGAACTGTTTCCATATTGTGATTTAAAACATCTAAGCCAGCTGCCATTACTATCTCAAGATCCTTACGACTCCCGTTAAGATCGGAAATCAAAAATTCTACTTTACATTCAGGTGAATGTTTCTTAATGGAAGTAATAGTATTTGCAAAATGCGATGCTCCATTATCAGCAACATCATCTCGATTAACTGTTGTAATCACAGCGTGCTTAAGGCCGAGTTTTTTTACTGCAATTCCCACGCGGTGAGGCTCAAAGGGATCAAGTGGGTTTAAAGTGTCAGTAGATCCTTTTTTAACTGCGCAAAAGTGACATCTGCGCGTACAAAGTTCTCCAGCAACCATAAATGTTGCGGTAGAATGTGACCAGCATTCGCCAATATTCGGACAGCGAGCTTCTTCACATACAGTAACTAAATTATTTTCTCTAACTACCTTTTTTGTGGCTAAAAACTCTGGGCTCCCAGGAGCTTTAACTTTAAGCCAGCTTGGTTTTTTTGGCTGTTTTGTAAGTCTTGGAACTTTAATAGACATCTTTTACTCCATTAATAGCGCTGGGGTTTCTAATGCAAGCTTAAAATAACTTAGAAAATTAGCCGACATAATTCCATCAATGATCCTATGGTCTACTGAAAGAGTTGTTTTCATAACATTTCTTATGACAAGGCTACCTTGTTCGACAACCGGAGTTTCTTTTGTGGCGCTTACTGCTAAAACAGCTCCTTGCCCAGGGTTAATTATAGCAGTGAAGTTTTCAACGTCGAACATTCCCATATTTGAAATACTAAAAGTTCCGCCAACAAGATCTTGCGCGCTTGGTCGACCAGCTTTAGCACGATCGATTGCTGCTTTAGCTTCAAATGCAAGATCAGCCAAGTTTAAATTTGCAGCATCTTTTATTACTGGAATCAAAAGACCGTCATCAATAGCAGTAATTATGCCGATGTTAATTTGGCCCGGATCATAAAGTTGACCGTCTTTCATTGCACAGTTTACGCGTGGCTCATTAGCCAGTGCATAAGCAGCAGCTTTAATAATAAGGTGATTCAAGCTCAAAGATGAAAATCTATCTATTTTTTTCAAAGCCTTTC
>JAGRAS010000003.1 GCA_020434465.1 Bdellovibrionales bacterium
TATTTTATCGTTATAAAACGGCTCTTAGCTTATAAAAAATTGCTTTTTATATTTCTTATTATAAAATTGTATAAATTTAGTAGAAAAATAAGGGTAACAATTAAAAATAATTCTTAGATTGCTCTAGGTAATTTTCGTATTACAAAATAGGCTAATAAATATTGCAGCAAATTTCAGGAATTTCACTACTTAAAATACTATCCCCACTTGATTTAATACGATTCAAAAGATCTGAAGCAGGTGAAAATTCTGGCATTAACTGAGTTAGTTGGTTAAGTGCGTTTAATGAAATTTCAAGCTGCCCAAGTTGACATGCAGATAAACTTGCATACCAAAGAACATGAGGTCTACCAATCCCTGCTTGCAAAGAGCTGGCAAATTCTGAAAGTGCCAATTCATAGTTACCCGCACCATACTGAGCCAATCCGTGCCAGAGGAGTATAAACGGGTCATTCGCATAAGTATTACGATACGGCAACAGACCTCCCTTTATCATTAGCTGACTTGACTTAACAATAGTTCTTTCTACCTCGAATAAGCGATCAATAGTATCTCCATAGTAACTAATTAGAAACAATTCTTTTGTTTCACCCAATGAATCAATAAAGCGTCTTGCTCCAATAGTTTTTTGATCTACAACAGAGTCTCCCAACAAGACTCTTTGGTTTGACATTGAATAACTTCGGTCAACCCCCCAAACTCTATGCTGCTTGGGTTCTTCAAGTAGCTTCGAATAGTACTTATGAAACTTTTTAGCTGCATTTATACCACCGAAAATTTGTTCAGCATAAACGCGTGCATTATTACCCAATCTCTTTCTTTCTTCTTGATTATTATAAAGATACTCAATAGCCTCGCTATACTCTGCATTACTACTAACTACTAATCCTGTAAAATCATTAACTACAAGCTGTTTAATTCCACCATGAGGGAATACTACAGGAGGGACTCCCGCTACCATTACCTCTTGTAAGTTTAATTCTGCTGAAGCAAATGTATCTTCACAAAGCGGATAGCCATAAACATCAAATAACTCTATTTCCGAACGAATATCTTTAACCCAACCGCGAAAATCAAAACGCTCGGTTGCCCCTAACTTAGCGGCCTGAGCCTTTAAAGTATCTACAATTCCTTCACCACATACTCTAAATTTAACATTTGGGACATTTACCGCAGCGCTCATTTCAATAAAATCAGCATGCAGCTTATGCCAGTCAAGAGATCCTATATAGCCAATATTGAAAGTATCATGTGGTTTAGGACTAAACCCTTCAAGTCTTGCAAAATCCGCTGCATCGTAAACCATTCCTGTTTTTGCAAGTCGAATCTCAGTTGGCAAATTCTGAATAGAAGGACAAAGATAACTTTGAGGACTTGAAGCTAAGGCCAAATCAGAAAAATCAACTATCTCTTTTGTTATATATTGAGGATCTCTATCACCAGCAACATGAAACCAAGAAATTAACCTCATAGGTGGAAGCTCACTCCTAAGAAGTTTATCCATCTGAGGACTATTCCACCATTCTACTTGAACAATATCAGCATCGGCACATGCTTTTTTTATCTCATTAACATCGTTACTTGGAAAAACCTCTACATGCGATTCTTTTGCTAACTCAAGGGCTTCAGGTTCCCAAGGAGCTAAGCCAGCGATGATATGCTTATATCCTCCCATTTCAGTAGTATACTTTGCAGTAGCAAGCATGGCTCGAGATGCCCCATATAAATAATTTCCTAAAATGATATGAAGAATAGTTACTGGTGGTTTATTCATCGTTTTCTATCCAGTTTATAGATAAAGCTTCATAAGCATTCACATCTCTGATTAACTTTTTACCAATTAAATTGTAAAAACTTCTAGCATCAATCCCTTTATTTGGTCTAAGTGTGGTAAGCATCTCTTCTGTTATTTTTGTTCCTGCTACCACATCTTTTGTAAGATAAACCGCCCTTCGAAAATCGGCTATTCTTTCTTTAGTTTCAATTTCCTGAACAGGTTCTTTTTTGAAATCTCCAAGCAAAGAAATAATTTTCTTGCTTTTTTCAAGTAAGTCTCGCATTTCATCTTTAGTAATAGATAAATGATGATCACGAAACTCTCTAGTTTTATCATCAGTAAAATGAACTTCTATTACTCTCGAACCCATAGCTATAGCTAACTCACAGGCATAGTTCCCTAAAGTATGATCTGAATATCCAATATGAATATCAGAAAATTCTTCTTGTAAAACTTTTATTGCTGCTAAATGTGCATATTCATCTTTTGGATCCCCATACATTGCCACACAATGCATTAAGCATAGTTTATTTTCTTTTCGTAAATTAGGATTAATCGAATCAATAAAATTTAAAGTTTGCCTAATATCATCTAAATTACACATTGCAGTTGCTAAAATTAGTGGCTTATTTGTATTTGCAAGTTTTTTTAATAATGGAAAGTTAGTAAAATCCCCTGAGCCAACTTTATGAATATCAATTAGGGGATCAAAAGTCTCAATTGCATCAGAGTCCCATAATGAAGCCATAAAATGCATCCCAGCATCCTTGGCAAGTTTAGCGAGAGTTTTGTACTGTTCGTAACCCAATTCAAACTTTTTAAAATGCTTGTTTCTATCAGGGCCTTCAACTTTACTTACAATCTTGTCACCTTGATAAATTTGAAACTTGATTGCATGAGCACCAGAGTCTATCGCTTCATTCAAAAGTTTTTTTGCATAATTGAAATCACCCTCATGATTTCCACCGATTTCAGCAATAATAAAAACTTCATTCGAGTTTATAAAACTCAATGGAGCTGGAAAGGATCTCTCTTTATTTCTCACTTTTACAAAACCAAAAAATACTATTATGTTTTATCACTTTAATAAGAGCTAGACTCTTGAAAATTCGATGAATACAAAACTTATCTAGGTTCTTAAACGAAGCTGCTACATCTCATGCATTTATTTATAAGTTTCAGATAGTTAACAATAGTTTGACTTGATAAAATTATGTTTTATATCATCTCAGGGTTACAATCTTAACGGAGTTTTCATGGTAAGCCGCCCCAACAATCAAATTGAAGATCATGAGTCAGCAGTAGTTAGCGCAATGCGCTTAGCTCAAGGAGAAGATGCAGCAAAAGAGATGATGGCTCTTGAAGGGGCACAGCGAAGGGCTGATGAGAAAGCAAAAAGTTCAGGCATTCGAGAAGTTCCTATTCTTCAAGATATGGTATTTGGTATAAGACCAGATCTAAAAGAGTTTAGACCTTTGCAAGTTACAGACAGGGACAAAGATCTTTCATCTAAAATGGCAAAAGTTTTTTTAGATCTAAAAAGAAAAGGAATGCACTTAACTACTGAAGGGAAAATATCCCCACAACTTCGTAAAGCTTTAAATGAGATTGGTGCTTATGGTGTTCAAATTCCAAAAAAATATGGTGGCCTTGAAGCAACTTTAATAGCTTTTGCTAAAGCACAGGAAGAACTGTCAGCTCATGGAGGGCTTAGCATTGCACTAGAACTAAGTGGCCACAATGCAATTGGATTGCCTGCCCCGATTATGAATTTTGGCTCAGAAGCTCAAAAAAAATATTTCCTTCCATTAATTGCAAAACAAGGAATTCCTTCCGGATTTGCAGCAACAGAAGTTGGAGTTGGAACAAATATCACAGCAGTTGAAACTAGAGCAGAGTTTGATGCAAAAAAAGGAGTCTACAGACTTTACGGTGAAAAACTATGGATTACAAACGCTGCTCTTGGAAATTACGTAGCTTTTGTTGCCAAAGATATTGAAAAAGAAAAGCTCCTGATTAGTGAAGCTGAAAAAAAAGGGGGGAGTGGCAAAAGAGTCCGAGCGCCACTTGGTGTATGGGTAGTAAAATTGCCAAGTGAAAATTTACCTCATCCTGATAAAGCTAATGAGTATCAGTTTTTTATTGAACCATCTGGTACTCAAGCTTTTAGAGAGAATGATAATGCTTACATGAAAATAAATGGCCTTGAAGTCCCTGCTGAAAATAAAATTGAAAATGCAGATCTGTCTGCTTTGTTTTTTAGTCTTCAATTAGGAAGAATGCTCCTAGGTGCAAAATTAACTGGACATATAAGAGCCATGGCTGCTGAGGTTTTAAATTTTGCTAGCGTAAGACCAGCGGCATTAACCAAGGGAGTAATTATAGATCAAGAACTTGTTCAAGAAGATTATGCAGATCTTGAAGGTTATTCTCATAGAACAAAATGCTTGTATCAATTTGCAATAACACTTTTTGAAAAAAATCATAATCTAGCAGCTCTAAAAGATCTTATTAAAATTGTTTCTACTGAGGATGCAAATAAGGCGCAAAAAAAAGCTGAGAACATTGAAAGCGGTAGAAGTTTTAACGATGGTAGTTTGGTAGATAGGCATAGAAACTCTGTAGGAGTCACTCCAATAGTTGAAGGTCATAATCGAATATTAGGTTTAAGCGAGATTAAAGATATTTCTCAAAGACTAATCAATGAATACTTTGGTCCTTTACTAGGAATACTTGAGCATTCAGGCATTACAAGTGCTGGTAAAAAACGGTTGACTCCAGCAATGTTTTTTGAACAAAAATTTAGAGTAATATCTCGCAATGCTTTAGTTATGACACTAAAAAATAAAAGCGTATACAAGCTTGCTGCATGGCTTGGCAAGATGCTTGCACCAGTTGCTTTTCAAAATACTTTTAAAAAACTAATTCCTACTTTTGCATTAAAACGCTATAAAGATTTTCCTCCTCATGTAAAATCCCATTTAAGATTTGCTGAAGAAGGACTTACAAATCTTAGAGCTTATATCTTAGGATTTAACTTAATCTATCAACTCGAGGCTTTGGATAGACAAGTACAAACTAGAATGATCGCAAACCGCCTAGAGAAACTCGGCTCTATTCTTGCAATTTGTACGCAAACGAACTGGAGAGATACTCACGAAGCTAAGCTTGGTGAAAGAGAGTTAATAAGACTTAAACTGGAAACCAAAGCACTTCCAGGATTTACAGATATTATGTTTAAGTCTGAAAGATATCTTGATTTGACTCATCAGATTACTGAAGAGGCCAGAGACGGAAAAAGCCCACTTGTTAATGGTATTAAACCAAATCCATTTCCAAGAGACTGGAGAAAGTAAAAAAACTAACTATTAAGGTCTAATGGATCTAGAACTTCAATCCAAGGCACATAGTTAAAACCTTTATTATATGTCACAATACTTTCTACCTGATGCTCTTGCATAACTCCTGCATGGACAGCGTCTCTAGTACTTAACTTCGTATACTGTTCGATTAATATACGAGCATTAAGCATAGATTTAAGCTCAACTGGGAGTACCTTGATATCTAACTTAATCAGACTGTCAAAAATTTCAACTCCAACTTCTGGTAAATTTAAAGATCTATATCTATGAAGAATTTCTTGTAAGACCTCAGTATTAGTAAAGTAGGTACCAGGTTTTGCTGTACATACATGTCTTAAAAATTCTTGACATGACCTTCTTTGTTTTGAAGACTTACCAGCGGCGTACATGAAAATATTTGCATCAATAAAAATCATTGCCTACTTACAGCTTTTCCTGATAGCGCCCTGCTACCGACTCCTCAATCATTTTTTCAATTGAATCAATAGGAGCGTTTAAACTAAACATTTTTTCCAATATTTCTTCAGGGCTTAGATCCTCTGAAGAGCCGGATTGTGTTGCCTTTTCTCTGAGAACACTTCTAGCCCAAGCAGCTAAAGGTAAGCCTGCCCTCCTCGCAGCAGACTTTAACAAGCTCTCTTCTGCCTCTGAAATTGGTATTTGCAGTCTCTTATTTTTACTCATGTGTATGAGTATGCATAAATATCTAATTATTGTCAAATAACGCACCTAAAAAGCATAGAAATTGTTAAAAACTATATCTTCGTATGTATTTTCTCGAAAAAATTCATTAAAAGTTTCGTGCAATCATAAAGAGGTTAAGTCATATGCTAAAAAAAGTTGTGTTGAGTTTATTATTAATGACATGCGCCAATATCAGTCTTGCTGAAAATTTCCCTGAAGAACCAATTCATATTATTGTTTATACAGCACCTGGTGGCTTGATTGATGTTACAGCCAGAAAACTTGCTAATATTATTCAACGTGACTTAGTAAAAGTTCCTGTTGTAGTTGAAAATAAGAGCGGCGCAGGAGGTGTTGTTGCACTAAACTATCTAAGTACAAAGCCTTCAGATGGCTATACAATCTTTGGCTTTACAAGCTCTGTTGTTTCTAAATCAATTTCAGCAAAACAAGAAGATTTATTAAAAAACTTATTCTATCTAGCTTTAGTTGCTGAAGATTATGAAGCACTAATTACTTCTAAAAAATCTGGTTTGCTTACCTTAGAAAATATCAAAACACATGCAAACAATTCTAACCGACCTCAAGTCTGGGTTGGACCTGCTTCTGGAGGCACCGATCATATTTTTGCACTAAAAGTTTGGGATCAGTTAAAACTGAATATTAATTGGATACCTTATAAATCTGGCGGAGAGGCAATTGCTGCTCTAATGGGAGGTCATGGCTCTGTATATGTAGGTAATCCAAGCGATATTGAAGGTAAACCTGATCTACAGATCGCAGCAGTATCTTCACCGGAAAGACTGAAAAACTTTTCAGACGCGCCAACTTTTAAAGAACTCGGGTACGATAATTTAACTGGTGAAAGCCTATGGCGGGGATTTGCTGTCCAAAAAGACACACCTGATGAAGTCAAAACTAAGCTTGTAGATCTATTCAGTAAAGCAGTGGCAACACAAGAATGGAAAAATTTTGCTGAGCAAAGTAATTTCGTTGATTTATTCAAAAGTGGAAACGAGTTTGAACAGCTAGTTATGCAACAAATAGATAAAGATAAGATTTTTCTTTCTAAAACAAATGGATAAGAACGCACTATTAGAGATATTAGTTCCTGTACTTGCAAGTTTGGGCTGCGCTCTTATTCTAAGCAACTTGTTATTTTTTAAAGTAAAAACACTTTCTTTATATGGACTATTAGCTATATCCCTTTCCGTTTTAGTCTTGAGCTATAATTTAAATGAAAATTTCAAATTCGATGCTGGTCTGTTTCCTTTATTAATTTCAGCGATCCTAACAGTTTCTATCATGCTTCTAATTACTTCAACAAAAATTGACGCCAATGATCTTAGACTCGAAAATTCTAACTCAAAATTTGTATTAGCATTAATTGGGCTTATTGGTGCTTATTTGTTTTTTATTGAAATCTTAGGTTATTACATAGCTACAAGCTTTTTTATTTTTACATGTGCTAGCGTTTTAAAATACAAAAATCTTCTAACTTTAACTTCAACAATTATTTGTTGGTGCTTAGTAATCTTTTTGCTATTTGAAAAAGTACTTAAAATAAATTTATCAACAGGGATTATTTTTTAGTGGATCTAATAAGCTTTGATAATTTACTTATTGGGATTCAAACTGCAATTAGTCTGAAAGGACTTTGCATGATTTCACTTGGTGTAATTTTAGGTATTTTGGTTGGAGCTGCACCTGGCATGTCGCCATCTATGGGAGTTGCATTGCTTGTTCCTTTTTCATATGGAATGAACCCTGCTCTTGCCTTTATTTTTTTTGTAGCTGTTTATCAAGCTGCAAATTATGGCGGCTCAATTACAGCCATTGCTATTAATGCCCCTGGGACTCCAGCTTCTGTTGTAACAGCAATTGACGGTTATGAACTAACTAAACAAGGCAAACCTGGAAAAGCCCTTGGTGCTGCCGTGCTTTCAAGTGCAATTGGAGGAACTATTGGAGCGCTTTTATTGATTTTCTTATCTGGAACTATTGCTGAATTTGGAATTCAGTTTGGTCCTGCTGAATACTTTTGGCTTGCTGTTTTTGGTCTCAGTACAGTTATTGCTTTTGGTAAAGCTAACTACCTAACTTCTACAATCGGTATTTTAATTGGAGTACTATTTACAACTATTGGATTAGACCCTTTTACTGGCGAAGAAAGACTTACATTCGGTATAATTGAACTGTTTGATGGTATTTCGTTTATACCAGCTATGATTGGCTTATTTGCTTTGGCAGAAATTTTTACACAAATAGAAAATAAAGATCATCAAAAGAACAAGCTTCTTAAAGATTTTTCAGGAGAACTACCAAAATTTAGTGAGTTTAAAGAAACAATTGCCACGCTTATTAAATCTTCTTTTATAGGTACATTTATAGGTGTGATTCCTGGTGCAGGATCAACTATTGCTTCATTTATTTCTTATGGTGAAGCCAAACGCGCAAGTAAAAATCCAGATGAACTTGGTAAAGGCTCTCTTGAAGGCGTCGTTGCCTGTGAAGCTGCTAATAGTAGTTCAGTAGGTGGCGCTTTAGTTCCATTATTAGCACTTGGAATTCCCGGAAGTGCTACAGATGCAGTATTGCTTGGAGCTTTATCCTTACATGGCTTAGTTGCAGGACCAGCTTTGTTTAGTACAAATCCAGATATTGTCTATGGAATTTTTGTTTCAGTGCTTGCTGCAAATGTATTTATTTTAGCATTTGGATTGCTGGGGAATAAAATTTGGCTAAGAGTAATTTCTACTCCAAAGCCTTTGTT
This sequence comes from Bdellovibrionales bacterium, assembly GCA_020434465.1. The sequence goes on from JAGRAS010000003.1 coordinate 8,597, forward strand.
ATTTACATTTGTAATCGCAATGTGCATTTTGGGTAGCTATACAATTAAAAACTCCATTTTTGAAGCTTGGGTATGTCTTTTTTTTGGAGTAGCAGGCTGGATATTAAAGAAACTTTCAATTCCTCCTGCTCCTATTGTTTTAGGCTTAGTTTTAGGAGCTATGATTGAAATAAACTTAAGAAGATCTATGCTTGCTGGTGGAGTAGAGATTCTATACTCTTCTAATTTAGCTATTATCTTAGCAGTTCTATCATTAATTTCTTTCTTGTTCCCCTTCACTAGAAGATTTATTTGAAATCAATGTACTCAATTGAGAAATGAAACGGTGAAGGTTTTCGCTAGAAATCAAATTCGTAACTGGCGATAACTTTCCTAAAATTTCTGTCATATCCCTACCATACAAATCAAGCATTTGAGTGGCTAAACAATCAAGAAAGTTTTTATTTAAAAACAGTTTTTTTAGAACTTCGTCTGAATTCATAAAAGTCAAATCAGGATTATCAAAAAACTTTTGCTGTACAAGTAAGATCTCGGCAGCTCTTGCAGCATTAATTTGAGAAAGTCCTAATATTGACTCTAGAAATTCAGAATTTGCATCTTTAATTGAAACGCTCTCAAAACTTTTTTGAAACTGTTTATTTACTTCATCTACTGTCTTATTCTCACGCTCTGATACGAATGATGCATATTGAGCTTGAAATGCAACTAAAGTTTTTAATGCTCTTTTAACAAAAAGCTTCTTTTGAACAAAGTTATCTGTTTTTCTCAGGGCGTCACTGGCACTAAAATAATTTGTGGATAAACGGCCTGCTATTTGAAAAGCTTGAGACATCATAGGGACCGCTGCAAATTCAAATTCCTGTTTTTTTAGAAACGCTATGTTTTCTAATAAATCAAATGCGGCAGAAACTGTTTTAAAATTTGGCGAATTGTAACGTCGGTAAATAAACTTAGCTTTTTCTAATACGCTATTAGCAGCACTAATTGCAGATTTTAAAAAGCTTTCTTCAAAAGATAATTCTATATCATCAAGATCACTATCAGGAAAAAGCGAATTTAAATTACTTTTAGAAACCAAGTCTGCCAATAACTCTACGCTTAATATATTTGCATAATCTAGGTCTTCTGTATGAGAGGAAACTAAATTTTCAAGTCTTTCGCAGATAATTTTAGCAAGAAACCCAAAATATCTAGCAAATTGATCCTCTTTTTTCTTTACAATAGTTTGGATTTCACTTTGCTCAAAAAACTTCTTAATAAATTCAATTTGTGTAATAAAAACTCTCGGGTCTTTTTTCTCACTAAAATTAGAATATTTAGCTTCTGCTATATTGCTAATAAGTTCACACATTCTAAAAACAAATTTATTAGCTTCAGTGGGTGGCAACTCACCTAATTCAATTTTTCTAATCAAATCAGGTTTTGGTAAAAAACTCCTAACAAAGTCACTAACAAAATCTGAAATATGCCTAAATCCTTTTGATCTTTGATCAGAAAGAATGGTAATGACTTTTTTCGTTGCAGCAGTTACGTTGGTAGAAAACAATGTCTTTAGGTCATTTTTTTCATCTTTAATTGGAGGTGCTTGAATCTCTAAAGATTTATATAAAGAACCTAATAGATGCACTCCATACTTCATCTGAATATAGCTACCCCAGCGTCCTGCAATTTGGCATAAAAACTTATGTAAATCCTTTTCCTTATATCTATTGTTTCCTTTTGTTTTAAAAACACTGCACAACTTCTCAATAACACCCGGACTAGCCAAGCTTAGTGCTAGGTTTTTAAAAATCCTCCGTTTGTCCATCAGAGAATTTAGTCCATTTTCATTTACAACATAAAACCAATTTAAAATCGCTTTAGTAGCAGTTTCTGGTGAAAGTAAGCTACTGGCATAAATTACTTCTGGAACACCACACCAAAGTCTGTCACAATAGTTTTGAAACTTCTTGATTACTTCTTCTCTACGAATTGATTGTGTTTGTGGTATTGACTTCGTGTAGGGAAAGAGTGTACTTCCAACTTTTATTTGTGTATCCCTTACCTCTGCATCTTGAGTAGGAATAGCTAATAATTCTAAATTATCATCAAACAAATTCGTACGTAAAAACTTTCTAGCCAGCTTACTTGCCTCAGCTAAATTTAAAAACTCAGCTAACTGAAAAACACTATTAACTGTTTCAGATCCTTCTAAGCCCTTGTAATTTAAAAGCTCATCTAAAACATGTAAAGCAAGCCTAGAAATTCCATCTAATTTAAATAAAAAATCAGCATTTAAATTTTCAATTGAGCCTATTTCTAAAGATCTTAAAAGTAAATTACTAGTATTTATAGCTGCAAAACAAACCTGGTTCTTTAACAAAACTGTTCTTGCTTCTTCAATATCGCACTTGTGAAAATAATCAAAACTAAAATTTTGTATTTCTAAGCTTTCAATTATTTTTGCTACAGATTCAAGCGAATCACAAATATGATAAAAATCATAATCGGAAGGATTCACTAAATTTTCATTTGTTGTTTTTTCCAAGAGTCTGGATACAAATTCCAAACACTCAAAAACATTTCTGAGGTTTTCTAAACGACTTTCTGAAACAAGAGTTTTTAATAGATCACTACTTATCGTTCTTAGAAGAAAAGCTTCATTTAAACTTGTTAATTTTCTTTCTGAAATTTTTTTCAGTAATGCATCTGCTGTGCGACTTCCAAGATCTACTTGCCATGTATTATCATCTCTAGTGGGGAAGGCGTCTCTACCTAAATTTTCTGAAAGAAAAACTATTGAAGATCTTTTTGTTCCGTCAAAAGCACCAACTGAAAGTAAGTCATCAACCCTGACTGCAATAGGGCTAGGAAGCTGTAATTTATTGTGAGGATCTGTGGGAGGACTACTTTCAATCATAAAAAAACACTACTGATAAGTGATTATAAACAATAGCCTATTCTTTCTCAAACAATGTTTTTTAATCTCCTCCAGAGCATGTTCAACTAACTGATAAAACAGCATTTTTCACTCAAGAGACTTAAAAAAAATATCGACATTATTTTAAAGGAATCACTAATGGCTGAAGAACAAAACTTTCAAACAACACTAAACACAATTGTAGAGAAAATTCATGAAGCAGATGACTTCTACTCTATTATGCCAAGCATTGAACAGGATCTCTGTAAGCTTTTAGATTGCAAAAGAATTACAGTTTATCAACGAGGAAAAACTAATAAAGAAATAGTTTCTAAATACAAAAGTGGAGATGATGAAAAAGAAATTAAGGTGCCATTAAGTGCAACATCAATTGCCGGCTATACTGCCCTTAGTCAACATCCACTACTAATAAAAGATGCATACAACCAAGAAGAATTAAAATCAATCCATCAAGATCTTCAATTTAACAAGAGTTGGGATAAGAAAACAGGATTTACAACAAAGTCTGTAATCACAGTTCCAATCAAGTTCAAAGAAGTTTTACTTGGTGTCTTACAGATACTCAATAAAGTAAATGGAGAATACTTTACAGAAACTGACTTGGGAAACGCAGAAAAACTTTCAAAAATACTAGGACAAAAATTTAGATATGAGTTAAGAGGTACAAGAAGCCCATATGATCATTTGGTTCAAACAAAAAAAATAAAGCCTCATCAATTACAAGATTTAGCAGAACGAGCTAAAACTGGAATGACAACAATAAGTGAGTTGATTATTAGTGAAGGTCTAGCTACAAAAGCTGAATTAGGCACTTCATTAGAGCATTTTTACCAAGTTCCATATATGCCTTATGACCCTCATCATCAAATACCAAAAGATTTATTACTGGGAATAAACGTTGATTATTTAAGAACCCAACTTTGGGTGCCAGTTTCAGGCTCAAAAGAAGATGAGGTAACAATTCTAATTGATAATCCATCTGACGCTCAGCGTATTATGGAAATTCAGCGGAGTCTTCCTGCTAAACGTTTTGCATTTAAAGTTTCTCACAAAGAAGACATTTTAAAATTTTTGGGACAAGGAAACGATGCCAGTGAAACCGATTCAAATCTGCACGACCTTGTTGGTAAACTTCAAGAAGAACTTGAAGAAGATGTGCCAGATGTTGCAGAGCAAGTAGAAGAAAATGATGCCACAGTAATTCAACTTGTTAATCGATTGATTGTAGATGCATATAAAAGCGGCAGTTCAGATATACACATCGAACCAGGAAAAGGCAAAGCTACAGCAACTGTGAGATTTAGAATTGATGGTGTGTGTCAGCCTTCTTTGTCTATCCCAGCAACACATGTAAGTGCGGTTGTTTCTAGAATAAAAATAATGAGCGCTCTTGATATTTCGGAGCGAAGAAAACCACAAGATGGCAAGTGCGTCGTCAGATACAGAGGCGAACCAATTGAACTAAGGGTTGCAACAATTCCAACTGTAAATGGCGAAGGGGTTGTAATGAGAATTTTAGCTTCTAGCGAACCTTTTCCATTGGAGCAGCTTAATTTTTCATCCTATAATTTAGAGAATATAAAAAAACTTGTAGCTTGCCCTCACGGGATTTTCTTAGTGGTTGGCCCTACAGGATCAGGTAAAACTACAACTCTGCATTCAATCTTAGGCTCTATCAATACACCCGATAAAAAAATCTGGACAGCTGAAGACCCTGTTGAAATTACACAGCCAGGGTTAAATCAAGTTCAGATGCGTCCACAAATAAATTTAACATTTGAAACCGCGCTAAGAGCATTTCTTAGGGCAGATCCAGATGTAATTATGATTGGCGAAATGCGTGATAGAGAAACTGCTCATGCTGGAGTTGAAGCTTCACTAACAGGCCACCTAGTTTTTTCAACTCTTCATACTAACTCTGCACCAGAAACTGTAACAAGATTATTAGACTTAGGCTTAGACCCAGTTAGTTTTTCTGACGCTCTACAGGGTGTTTTAGCTCAAAGATTAGTACGCACTTTATGTAAAAACTGTAAGGAAAAAACTCTATTAACAGATTCGGACTACACACTGCTTGCCAGATATTACGGGGAAAAATTATTTGCAGAGTTAAACGCATCAGCTGGCAAAACTGAAATATACAAGCCAAAAGGCTGTGAAAAATGTAACAACACTGGCTATAAAGGCAGAACTGGAATACACGAGCTACTGGTAAGTTCAGAAGCTATAAAAAGTTTAATTTACAAAGGAGCAACTGCAGGGGAACTTAGAGATCAAGCAATTAAAGATGGGATGCGTACATTAATGCAAGATGGCATTCAAAAATTATTACAAGGCCAAACTGATATCGATCAAATTAGAAAAGTTGCAGCTTCTTAAGATAGTAAATCTAAAAATTCAGTTTTTATAGCGAAGAAATTTTTGTCTTCGCTATATTTTGCTGACTAAGAATTACCAAAGTGATTAAAAGAGTCACTTACTAATGAGCTAAGAAAATTCACTGTATCAGCAATAAGAATGGAAGACTCTTCATTTAGTTTAAGCTCCTCGATTGCAGAATTGATTAATCTGGGCAGAAGTCTTCTAAACAAAGAATTTTCATTTTTAGAATAAGTTGTAATCAAGACTGATAAAAATTCTTTTTTTTCACTCTCAATTTTTCCCTGATTATTTGAATTACAAGCGCTTACAATCCTTTTTAGGCTTCCAAGAACAAGATTTAATAAATTTCTATCTCTTCTATTACGGAAAGATGAATTAATAATATTAACTTCTGCTTCAATTTTAAAATAAGAATTAAAATGAAAAAAATAATCAGCAAAAACATCAACAATTCTGAGCTCAGGATGCTTATGATTAATTTTTGCTAAATTTTCAATGTCTGCAATTGTTAGCAAATCTAATTCTATTAAAGATTTTAGAGCTAAAGAGAAGCACTCAGGTGAGTGCTCAAGTGGGTTAAATACTATCTGTTTTAAAAAACTTACAGCTTCAGAGGTGTGTTCTAAAGAGTCATTTGCTAATGAAGTTCTTACGCCAATAATTGCAGCTTGCCTAAGGCTTTCATGAGTGATCAATCTCTCAGAACTACCTGGCTGAGCTGTAATATATTTCTTTGTTGAGTCTAGATAGTACCTTTTTGAAAGTAAAAACAGGTTTGTAAAGTTTCTATCTAAAAAACTTGATGAGGTCTTTAAAAAGATACATCTTGCAAGCAACCTAGTATCTCTTTCAACTCCAGGATAACTCAAATGCCTAAATACAGGATCTAACACTTTTAGATCAGTATTTTTATTTTCCAACAAAAGTTTAAGTATTTCTGGCCTTAATTTTAGCGAGAAATGATCATCAAACCCCAATAGCATTGCGAATGAACCTAAAATAGGTTTTAAATCCTCTTCGATCAAAGTATTTCTAAGCGCTTTTATAGCAGCAAATCTTGTTGGAAAATCGAAGTTCGGAGTTGCAAAAAAAAGTAAGGCAGTTACTACATCTATATTAGAACTAAGCCCACTATCAGAAATTTGTCTTTCCACTTCAACAATAATTTCAGGATAAATACTTGGGACTACTAAGTCTGAGAAACTTTTAAAAGACTTATTAATAATTGATTTTAGTAAAGCAAGCTCAATATGCGGTAATTCTTTACCTGGCTCTTTAAATCCCCTAATAATTATTGAATCTTTTATTGAAAATCCATGCATATGAATTAGTTGTAACGAGATCTCATCGTCAATTTTTGGTCTTAACAAAATTTCGAGAATATTTTCTCTTATTGTATCCTTAATTTTATCTGTATCTTGATCTAAAGTTGAAACAGCATCTTTCGAGAACTTGGTTAACAAAAAACTACATAAAACTTTGAGCTCTGTTAGATCAAAATTTTCAATATGTTTTCTTTTTTGAATTGCTTGGCTAACAGTAAATAAAAGATCAGAAAATGAATTTGCAGAACCTTCTTTCTTTAACTCACCTAATAGTATTTTAAAAGCTGCTCTAAGATCACATCCATATTCAGTTACAATGTTATGCAAAGCAATAGCAGGATAAGAAGAGTAACAATCAGTTTTTTTCATAAGAGTTGAGGCAAGCCTTAAGCCTAATTCTTGTACTTCTGGGAAATTAAAACTGAACTTATCTAAAAGTAGAGAAACACTGTTAATTATGTCAGGATTATTTTCGTTTCTTACTAAAGCTATAAGATCGCTAAGAGCTTTATTTGAAAAATTTTCATCTGTAGTAATCTGTTCTCGTGTTAACAATTTACCAAGAACACTAAAGGAATGCAGACGAGTATCGATATCTAAGTTTTTAGACAAAATTCTTTCCCAGTGAATTCTTAGTTTTTGTTCTTGTATTAAACTCTGCCTATCAGCAAAAGACTCAGCCGACTTTTCCGGACGCTTATCAAAGCTTTCGTTTGGTTGATTTACTGCCAAGGTATACTACTCAAAAAATATGTCTTATTTTCTAATTTAATAGCTTCCTAAGCAAGTTTTTACATGAAATCTAATTATTTATAAATGCCTGTTTTATTTATATAATTAACAATACCGTCTGGTAAAATTCCAGCTAAACATTTATTTGCTAAAATCATTTGCCGAATCTTACTACTAGAAAAATTATTAATTGGAACTACATTATCTTTTAACTGGCAGATATATTTAGGAACGTTTTCAATTTCAAAACCAGATCTTGGAACTGAAATAAATTTAACCTCATTAAGCAAATCATCAAAGTTCGCCCAGGATGTTAAATGTTGAATATTATCTGAGCCAATAACAAAGTATAGTTCCTCGATTTTTCTTTTAGATTTAAAGTTTCGTATTAGATCTATTGCCCTAGATCCCTGGGGTAAACTGCCATCAACTTGTGACATATCAATACTAAGAGGGAAGGAAGAAAAACTCTCAGAAATTATTATTTCAAGCATTTTAGTTCTATGCTCACTAGAAGCATATAACTCCTTATCGTAGCGATCATCACCAGCAGGAATTAATACTATCTCATCGACTAACCCAGCGTTTAATACATTTGTAATAACAAGGACATGACCCAAATGTGGTGGGTCAAAATTACCGCCATATATTGCTACTTTAGCCATGGACTTGAAAATACATGGAAGAGAGGGGAATATCAATTCCTAGGCTTGGGACAGTGCCCAAGTCAAGTTCTGGACAAAAGCCTGGGCTAAGAAAAAAGCCATTTTATAGATTTTAATTATGAAGATTGTAATTAGTGCTGGTGAGACATCTGGTGATGAACATGGGGCTGAACTTACCAAAGCTCTACTCCAGCTAAATCCACAAATTGAAATTACAGGCATGGGCGGAAGATCAATGCGCAAAGCTGGAGTTAAAACTTTTATTGACTCTGAA
>JAGRAS010000400.1 GCA_020434465.1 Bdellovibrionales bacterium
TTAGAGATTTATCATAGAAAATTTTTAATGCTAACTCTGAAATTTTATCAGAACTGGTTAAAACGTGAGTTTGTAGTTCTAATTTAATTATCTGTTCTTTTCTTTCTTCTGTACAATTGCCAGAATTAGTAAAAATTTCTTTTGCTTTTCTAAGAAAATGTAAAGCATGCTTAGAGAAATCAAATTCATTTTCTTTAGCCATAAAGGAAAAAGGCAACCTAGATTTTATTCTTTCATCTGGATATAAACCAAGTTTTATGTGTGCTGTTATAGTAATTAGAATAATTTCAGCTTCTAATAAACTAGACTCTTTTAATTGAGAAGACTTGAATTCAGCTTTTTGTAAATTTTCAAAAGCGCGCTCAGTAATACCAAGTTGTAATTGAGTTTTGCATAAGCCGATTAAAGAATGAACTAAAAGACTATCGGTCTCTTTTTCCCCCTTCCGTCCGATAATTTCAGCATATAAATCTTGAGCTTTTTCAAATTTTCCGTTTCGAAAGAAACGCTCTGCAAGCTTAAAAAGTTTTTCAACTGAATGTGACTGATACTTAACAGGCAACTCAAGTTTTGCACCACCAGCAAGAAGAGCATTTGGCAGTGGAGCCAACTCTACTTTCTTCTGTTTATTAACTGCTGCCAAGTTTCTCTACTACAAACTAAAATTAACTACTTGATTTTAAAGACAATAACTTAGTTTAACAGCTTAATCAAACTTAATTTTAGTTTAGTACTTCCTTCATTTTTTTGCCTAAATCTGCAGGAGATTTAACTGTATGAACTCCAGCATCTTCAAGCGCTTTAAATTTGGCTTCAGCGGTACCCTTGCCTCCGCTTACAATTGCTCCAGCATGCCCCATGGTTCTCCCAGCAGGGGCTGTAGCTCCAGCAATAAAACCTACTACGGGCTTCTTCATATTCCCCGCAATCCAACATGCAGCTTCCTCTTCTGCATTACCACCAATTTCACCAATCATTACAACTGCGTCGGTGTCAGCGTCTTCATTAAAAAGTTTAAGACAGTCAATAAAGTTAGTACCATTAAGAGGATCTCCACCAATCCCAATACAAGTTGATTGTCCGATATTAAGTTCTGTTAATTGAAAAACAGCTTCATAAGTAAGTGTTCCACTTCTAGATACAACACCAACTCTACCTGGCATATGAATATGGCCAGGCATAATTCCAATTTTTGCTTCACCAGGAGTAATCACACCAGGGCAGTTAGGCCCAACTAAACGACTATTACTTCCTTTCAAACATTCGTTAACTTCAAACATGTCTTGAACAGGAACACCCTCGGTAATGCAAATAATAAGTTCAATCTCAGCGTCAATTGCTTCCATAATTGCATCAGCGGCAAAGGGTGCTGGCACGTAAATAACGCTTACATTACCACCAGTAGCAGATTTAGCGTCTGAGACAGTATCAAAAAGCGGAATGCCTTCATGCTCTTGACCTCCCTTGCCTGGGCCTACTCCTGCTACCATTTTAGTGCCGTATTCAGCACACATAGCAGTATGAAAAGATCCAGCTTTTCCAGTCATTCCTTGTGTTATAACTTTTGAATTCTTATTTACTAAAACGCTCATTTTTTTTCTCCTACTTTGCAGCTGCAACAGATTTTTCAGCTGCATCATTCATTGTTGTTGCCGGAATAATTTTTAATCCTGAGTCTTCAAGGATTTTCTTTCCAAGATCCACATTAGTTCCTTGTAGTCTAACTACAAGCGGAACTTTTAAATCTAGTTCTTTTGCAGCTTCGACAATTCCGTTAGCAATAACATCACACTTCATAATTCCACCGAAAATGTTTACTAAAATTGCATTAACATTCCCATCAGATAGTAATATTTTAAATGCTTCCGTAACTG
>JAGRAS010000401.1 GCA_020434465.1 Bdellovibrionales bacterium
AGCATACGCTGAAGTTACTAGGCCTAATGTGTTAGTAATTGTTTCTGATGATCAAAGATATGGAACAGTAAAAGACTTCATGCCTTTTACGCAAAAAGAAATTTTTGATAAAGGTGCTAGTTTCATTAATGCATATGTTACTACACCTTCATGTTGCCCAAGCCGCTCTAGTATCCTAACAGGCATGTACGCTTCTCATCATGGAGTAATAGAAAACAGTGTTGCCTTAGAAAAAGAAACTTTGCTGCATCAAATGCAGAGGGCGGGTTATAAAACAGGGTTGATTGGTAAGTATCTCAACTCATGGCCAGGAACTCCAAGATCAGAGGCAGATTATTGGGTAGCCTTTCGTGGAGGGAGTAGTAGGTATATTGATCCAAAATTAAATGTGAATGGAGAATGGATTCAACATCAAGGGCATATCACTTATTTACTTGCAGAGTACGTTAAAGAATTTCTTTCTGGATCTGTTGCTGATGATAAACCTTTCTTTCTTTTCTTCACACCAAACGCTCCTCATAGGCCAATAGAATCTCCACCGGAGCATAAACATTTATTTACTGATCAAGGAAAATATAGGCCTAAAAGCTGGAACCCAAGTAAAAATGCCTTAAAAGTTGAAGGGGCTCCAAAGTGGATTCAAAGAATTAAAAGGTTAAAGCCAGGACGCGTAAAAAAATTAGATCATTTTAAAATACTTCAATCACAAGCTGTATACACTCTAGATACCGCAATCCAAGATATTGTTAACTTGCTAGATGACTTGGGGCAGCTTGAAAATACAATTATTTTTTATATTTCAGATAATGGTTATTTATATGGTGAGCACGGTCTTGTTGGAAAAGATTGTGTTTATGAGGAAGCTATACATGTTCCATTTGCCGTCCGTTATGATAAGGAAATTAAACCCGGTAAAGTTTATCCACACTTAGTTGCTAATATTGATATTGCACCAACTGTTTATGCCGTAACTGGTGTTAACCCAATAGAGTCCATGGACGGATTTTCATTGCTACCAATTTTTTCTGGATCAAATATTTGGCGTAAAGAACTACTGATTGAAGGCTGGCGAAACAATCAACGAGCAAGAAGGCCGTATAAAGCTGTTCATGAGGGGAATTGGGTTTATATTGAAACTAAGGGCGGTAACCCTGAACTCTATAATTTAACCTCAGATCCATTTCAGGTGAATAATTTAGCAGATAGTCAGACTTTCTCTGATCGTGCTACAAGAATGAAATCCTCGTTAATACGCATACTTGCGTCAATTCAAAGGCAGTAATTTTTCTCTCTTGGGATAGGAGAAAATTAAGCCGATAATAAAAAAACTCATATTTATTTTAGTTTTTTTTTAACATAGCTACATGGATATTATAGCTGAAAAATACAAAGTAATTAAAGAAATCGGAGTAGGTGCCACTGGTACTGTATATCTAGTTGAGCATGTTGATCTTGGAATTAAATATGCTGTTAAAGTTTTAAATCGGTTTTTATCTCAAGATCAAAGTTTCATTTCACGTTTCAAGCAAGAAGCAGAAGTTCTAACAAGATTCACTCATCCAGGATCTATTCAGTTGCGGGATTTTGGCAAAACTGAAAGTGGACTTTACTACATGACGATGGATTTTTGTGAAGGTGAGGTACTTAAAGAAGCTTTAAAGAAGAAACAAAGACTTTCAATAAAAGAAGCTTTAGAAATTTGCAATCAAACATTGGAAGTTTTAGATGCGGCTCATAAAGCAGGGATAGTTCACCGGGATATAAAACCTGAAAACATAATGTTAGTTAATGTTGATGATAACTTAACTATAAAAATTATGGACTTTGGAATAGCGAAAATTCGTGAGAGTGTTGATCTTGGTTCAAC
>JAGRAS010000402.1 GCA_020434465.1 Bdellovibrionales bacterium
AGTTTTTCAGATGAAACCTTGGTTTCTTTCACAACTGATTTGAAATCATCCGCATTAACATTGAGTGAAGCAGAGTCAAGTTTTTCAATTTCTGCATCACCTTCACCGGTTTTTTCAGCTTTGAAAACATTTGGCCTAAGTGTTAGAACGATCTTATCATTATTAAACTTCATCTTAATGTAGCTCTTTCCGGCAAAGACTGGCTTTTTGGCATGTACTTTGCCGTCTTCGACCATAATATCAACACAGTCCGGACAAATAGCTGATTCATTTTTTATAGCAACCCTAGGAGCAAGGTCCCGTCCAAGTGAAGTAGCTGACATTAGGATTATGTCCGCACCCCTTGATTTTGCTGTCTCACTGATGACTTTTGCAAATGCGGACTGGGAATATTCAAATCCTGAATTTCCACTTTTACTATTTAGATCATTAAGATCCACTACTAGAACTTTCTTAGCTCCGTATGCACCAAGTCCTTTTGCTTCTTCATCAATACCATTTCCTATGACAAGTATCTCAAAGTCACTGCCCAGCTGTCCGGCAAGCTTCTTCGCTTCGGTTACTACTTCCTGTGCAGCATTTTTAAATTTCCCGTCTTTTGCTTCAGCAAAAGCTAATATCTTATTTGACATATTATTGTAGTTCGTTTTTAGTTTAGATTACTTTAGCTTCTTCTCTGAGAAGTTTAACTAATTCCGGAACAGATCCGGCACCATCTGATAATATCTTTCCTTCACCTTTAGCTGGCGGTAAACTCATTTCAAGAATTTCATAGGTATTACCTGAATAAGTAGGAGAGACTTCCTCAATTGTTTTCTTCTTTGCCGCCATTATGCTTTTGAGGTTAGGGTATCTTGGTTCATTTAAGCCTTTTTGAGCACCGATGACTGCCGGCATTGAAGCCTCAACTATCTCTTTGCCGCCTTCGATCTCTCTCTCAGCCGTGATCTTGCCATCAGCTATGTCCATCTTTACGACGACATTCACGCATGGAAGGTTTAACATTTCGGCAACCATTTTTGGTACGACCATTCCATCATAATCAATTGACTGCTTACCAAAAAGTATCAGGTCGGCATTTTTGTCTTTTAAGTAATCTGCGATGTTTCTTGCAGCTGTGTAAGAATCAAAACTATCGGAGTCTGTTTTTATCAGGACACCGTTTTCAACTCCCATTTGAAAAGCTTTCTTAATTGCTTCTTTCGCTTTATCTGTTCCAAATGATACAACAGTAGTGGTTGAACCTCCTTTTTCCTGCATTTGAACGGCTTCTTCTACTGCAAATTCATCATATGGATTAATTATAAAACTTACACCGTTCTCATCCAGAGATTTTCCATCAGAAGCTACCTTTACTTTGGTAGTACTATCAGGTACAAGTGAGACACAAACAAAAATATTCATAATTTAAATATATAAGAGTGGTTTGTATTAATAATTAAAAACAAAAATAGTTTTAATAGACTGCAAAATCAATTTCAAATGAAATATATACTTATGCAGAATGGTTTAGAAAGGAAATAAATTGAAAATTATTGAAGAGTAAAATTATTGACATATAAAAATAATGAAGATATAAAACAGAAAGCCTTTGAAAAAATCAAAGGCTTTCTGTTTAGTAGCGGGAGAAGGATTTGAACCTCCGACCTTCGGGTTATGAGCCCGACGAGCTACCAGCTGCTCCATCCCGCGATATTTATAATATAAGTATTCTAGTTGAGGAATTCAATGAACTGTAAATTGCGATAAGGAGATGACAATTTCATAAAAGAGTAAAGTTACATTGAAATGATTAGTGAAAATATTATATAAATATCACTTGACAAACTTGTTTTTTTGTGGTAATTTTGTTGTAGGTT
>JAGRAS010000403.1 GCA_020434465.1 Bdellovibrionales bacterium
CGCATTAAAATAGGGTACCGTTTTTTATTTTAAAGTACTAGATTAACAACAAATCTGCCACTAAGAGGAGTTGTTAATGAGTAGTTTGGTAAAGTTATCAATATTAGACAATTTTTCAGAGCTAGAAGACCCCAGAATAGATCGCTGCAAACGCCATGAGCTGCTTGATATAATAGCGATATCGCTATGTGGTGTAATAAGTGGGATGCAGCATTGGGAGGAAATCGAGGAGTATGGCAAGGCTCGGGAAGAGTGGTTTAGTAAGTTTTTAAAGTTACCCAATGGGATCCCATCTCATGACACTTTTAGGAGAGTGTTTATGCTTCTAGAGCCTAAAAATTTCCAAAAGTGTTTTAGCAATTGGATAACAGCTATCTGCTCAAGCTGCCCTGAAAATGTAATAGCAATAGATGGTAAATGCCTGAGAAGGTCATTTGATAAAGTAAAAGAGATTTCAGCTCTTCACTTAGTAAGTGCTTGGTCCTGTGCGAATAATTTTGTACTTGGTCAATTGGCAGTAGAAGATAAATCAAACGAGATAGTAGCGATACCTCAGCTACTAGATATGCTTACCATAAGAGGTCATATATTCACCTTAGATGCAATGGGGTGCCAAAAGCGGATTGCAGAGAAAATAGTAAGTAATAAGGGAGATTATGTCTTCAGTCTAAAAGATAATCACCCCAATCTACGTCAAGAAGCAGAGAACTTTTTTTCAGATCCTGTAAACTCAGTCCACATAGACTTTCATGAAACAGTAGATGGGGAGCACGGTAGGATAGAAACAAGAAAATGTTCTTCAGCGTCTGCTAATCTGTTTTATAAAACTGAAGACTGGATAGGGGTAGCTAGCGTTTCAATGATCGAGTCAACTAGAGAGATAAATGGCGCAGCTAGTAAAGAAAAAAGATATTTTATTTCAAGTCTAGACCCTAATGCCAAAAAACTTCTAGGGTCAGTTCGCACACACTGGCAAATAGAGAATACGTTGCATTGGAGTTTAGATAATACGCTGAATGAGGACCAATGCAGAATTAGAGAAAGAAACTCTGCACAGAACTTTGCCACACTTAGAAGAATGGCTGGTGGGTTAATTAAAAACGGAACATCAGAAAAGAAGAGCATCAGAAGAAAAATGATGCTGGCTAGCTGGAATACAGACTACCTAATTAAAATTCTGCAAACAAATAATACAAAAAACAAAAACTAATTTTTTCTTTTCTTTCTTCACAAAAAAGAGAAAGAAAAGAAAAAACTTAAACTTTTTATTAAGCGGAAGGAGTGAAGCAGTCGCAATTCAGGTGACAATTTGGCTGGACTTACCTGCAAATCTAGAAATAGAATTTAGAATAGCCAAATTGGCAACTTAATTGCTACTGCGTAGCGACTGGAGCTTGATAAAAAGTTTTCCACATTCAAAAACTTTCATAACTCTCCCGATTCTTTAACGGAAATATTTTAATGCGTTTGCCCTGTCTTAGGTGTCCGGACTAATTGAGCTGGATAAGAGAATTTTGGCTCGTTATGTTCTTATCTTGGTCTCCGCCTTGGTCTTGGTTTTATTCTTGGTTTTGGTCTTAGTCTAGCAATAATCAGAGGATACAGTATCTCAAGTTATTGATTTCGATTTTGGTTCTTTGAAGATGCTAATTAAATAATAGGCGGATGCCAAGGCCAAGAATAAAACCAAGACCAAGGCGGAGACTAAAATTGTCTCTAAAACATTACTTTACAGTAGTTTTAAGGCTCATGGATTACTTTAAATGTAGATTAGTCCGGACACTTAAGTGCTAGAGGTGCAAGAAATACGAGAACAAGCAATACAACGATGGCGTGGATTATA
>JAGRAS010000404.1 GCA_020434465.1 Bdellovibrionales bacterium
ACTTAGATATGATGAAGCTTTTGATTCTTATTTTTCAGGTACTAAATTAACATCTTCTTTGCATACTCAATTCTCTTTAACAGAAGAGCAGAAGAATAAAATAAATTCTAAGATTAAAGAAAATGGTTTAAATGTAAACGTAGAAAGTCTTTTTGCATTTTTTAGGAAAGCGATTGAAGGGCGTGAGTATGGTAAGTTTATGTTCACTCGTAACTTAAGTGATGCTTTTCTATATTTAGAAGAACTCGGTCAAAGAGTTGGAGTAAGCAGGGAAGAGTTATCTCATCTTGATTTTAAAGTTGTAAAAGACCTTTACTCATGTCTTTCACATGAAGATTTAAACCTTATATTTAGGAGGGATATCGCTGCAAATATTTCTTCTTATAAAATGGCTCAAGCAATAAGACTTCCTAACTTAATTGCTCATGAAGATCATGTTTATGATTTCTTTCTAAGTGGAGTAGAGCCAAACTTTGTTACGAGAGGGAAAGTAACTGAAATTATTGTTATTGAAGAAGATTTACATTGCTTGGATTTGAATAATAAAATAGTTTTTATCAAAGGAGCAGATCCTGGATATGACTGGATTTTTTCTCGTGATATTGGAGGGCTCGTGACAATGTATGGGGGAGCTAATTCACATATGGCAATTAGGTGTGCCGAGCTAAACATTCCTGCAGTAATAGGTTGCGGGGAACAAAATTACAAACTATGGTCTAAGTCAAAGTGTTTAGAAATCGATTGTTCCAATAAGCAAGTACGAGTTATTTCTTGAAAAGAATTTTAATTTCCCAAAGAGTAATTGAAAATGATTCTTACCCGGAGACTCGGGATTGTCTTGATATTGAATGGAGCCATTTTTTAAGTGAGATAAATATATTGTGCTGCCCGATAAGCAGTATGGCTCCCGTAAAGGAATACTTCAGCCAAGATGTAGCAGGTGTTGTATTAAGCGGTGGAAATGATCTTAATTGTATAACCAAAAGTAAAGTGAATAAGCTTAGAGATGAAACTGAGAAACAGGTTCTAGATTATTGTGTAGAAAATAAAATCCCTCTACTTGGAGTTTGTAGAGGGCTACAATTTATAGCGAACTATTTTGGTATCAAACTTTATCCCTTAGAGGGGCATGTTGCTACAAAGCATCAAGTTGAAGTATCAAGCGAGTCATTATATCAAAAGTTTTTTTTAGAGTTAACTGAGGTTAATTCCTATCATAACTATGGGATTAAAAATATAACATCTGACTTTATTGCTTCTGTAACCGCAAGTGATGGTTCAATAGAAGCAATCGAACATAAAACTCTACCAATATTAGGGATGATGTGGCACCCTGAAAGAAATTTTCCTTTTTCAGAATCAGATAAATCTCTCTTTAAACTTTTTTTTAATGCTTAAAAAAGTAATTCAAATAGCTAAAGAAACCCGAAAAAAAATTCTTGATATTTATTATTCTGAAAAATTTGAAGTTGATACTAAAATTGATAATTCTTTAGTGACTAAAGCAGATAGATTGGCCAGTGATTTTATAGGAAAGGAGCTTTTTGAAAGCTTTGGAATTCCTGTAATTACTGAAGAGTCCCCTGTTGATTATGATCAGAGAAAAAATTGGAACGAATTTTGGCTAGTTGATCCACTAGACGGAACGAAGGAATTTATTGCTAGAAATGGAGAATTTTCAATTAATATTTCACTTATAAAAAAAGGAGTGCCGGTTCTAGGTCTAATTCAAATACCTGTTCAGGATGTAAGCTATTATGCTGAATTCGGGAAAGGAGCTTTTAAAGAAACTTCACAAGGTATATCTAGAATTGAAAATTTACGAAAAACAAAAGA
>JAGRAS010000405.1 GCA_020434465.1 Bdellovibrionales bacterium
CCTGATCTTGTAAAACTTTATCAGTCTGTTGGAAGAGATAAATTAGAGATATTAGCTGTTGCAGTAAATGATAATCCAGAGATGGTTAAACAAATTGTGAAAAAATTTGATATAGAATTTCCAATTTTATTTGACTCTCTTGGAAAGATATCCAGTAAGTTTTCAGTGAATGGTTTTCCAGAGTCTTTTATTGTTTTGCCAGATGGCAACTTGGCACTTGTGCTTGATGATAAAAAAAGCGAGCCTGTCTATAAAATTATTGGCCCTCGAAACTGGGGGGAGAGTTTTTACATAAATCAAATTTTAGAATTTAATAAGAAGTGATACCTCAAATATTCAAAATCGGCCCCTTACCAATTAACAGTTTTGGATTAATGGTAGCACTAGCTTTTTTTGCAGGTATTTATGTTTTAGGCAGAAGCTTTAGCCGCAATGGTATATCAGCAGATCTTGCTGAAAAATATGTTATCTCCGCGGCCTTTTCTGGATTATTGGGAGCCAGAATTTGGTTTGTTTTGATTTATCATAACGAGCTAAACTCATCTCTTTTTAAAGCACTAATATCTGACGCCGGCTTTGTTTTTTATGGCGGATTTTTAATTGGCTTACTGACTCTCGGCATAATGACTTTTATAGATAAGATTTCTATAACTTCCTTTCTTGACTCGATTGGCCCTACTTTAGCCCTTGGATATGCAATAGGTCGCGTAGGCTGCCAGTTGTCTGGTGATGGTGATTATGGAAGGGTCACTTCAGGAGTCTGGGGGATGTCTTACTCACAAGGCGTGGTTCCTACGCCACCAGGTGTGCTTGTTATTCCAACGCCAGTTTATGAATCTATTCTTAGTTTAGCTATTTTTTTTATTCTATATAGAGTGGAAACTAATCGAACATTTAAAAAACCATTGTCATACTTTGGTTTATATTTAGTTTTAATGTCAGTAGAAAGATTTCTAATAGAGTTCATTAGAATTGAAGATAGATACATTTACAATCTTTCTGAGGCGCAATTTATTGCTATTGGATTATTCCTTGCAGGAATAGCACTTGTTAGCCGGTCTTTTACCCCAGTTAAAAGCTAGTTTTTTTTGAGTACTTTAAGAGCAGCTTAATGTAGTTGTTCCAGCTTCAGACTGTAGTTCAAAGGAGCTTAAGCTTGAATCACTACTAACAGCACTTCCTGTCACAGATATTTGGCTGCTAGTTATGCCATTATTAAGATCTAAGATAGCGCTTGCAGTTTCTCCAGTTACTGTAACAGTAGTATTTACAGAAAGTGTTTCAGCATCGGTGCTAATTGCATCAAAGACTAAGTCAAAAGTATCAGTGCCAGTTTGTGTAGTTTCTATGTTTTCAGCAGTAAAAACACTCGGGCTTTCTGTCCCAGCATTTAAAGTTAAAGTACAGTTAAGTGTGCTTTGTAAATCAGTTCCAAAAGCAACGCCTTCGATTACAGTGTGAATAGTTCTGTTAGGATGAAGGACAGATGCAACAACCGTATAATTAAATGGAACGCTTGCAACGTCAGTTCCAATATCAACACCAACAGGTCTAGGAAGAGTTGGAGTAGTTATCTGAGTAGCAAACAGTTGTCCGTTGATATAAAATTCAAGTTTTACCGGATAGAGATTTGTATCTTTACTTTCAACAAAAACGTTAGCAAGTAGTTGAACGTTACCTTCAGTTACATTTTCCTCAACCGTCAGTTTTGCGTATCGATGACGATTGTCAAAGTGCAGGCCTTCAGTAGTGCTAATTCCTATGCTCTCAAGAGTCTCTGCATTAGCAGTGTTTGTTAAAGTTAAAAAACTTATAGTTAAGAGAGTT
>JAGRAS010000406.1 GCA_020434465.1 Bdellovibrionales bacterium
AAGCACCATTCCATCTTCAATCAATACATCAAACTCACCTTCTTTATTTTGGCTTGGATCGATTACTGTGCCGCCCTTAATTACAATTTTCATGCAGCCTCACGATTATCATTATCTAAAACACATGTATTAAATAAAACAGCCATCCTAACTGCCACTCCGTGATTTACCTGATCATGAACCAGTGCTCTTTCGCTATCAAGCAAAGCGCCAGTAATTTCCACTCCTCTATTAGCAGGGCCTGGATGTAAAACAACTGAATTAGGTGCATATGCTTCAATCACTTTTTCACCAACACAAAAAACTTTGCTATATTCATCGATTGATGGAACAAAATTTTGATTTTGCCTTTCACGTTGCATTCTTAAAACCATTATCACATCAGCACCTTCTATTCCCTCTGCAAGATTATGGTGTATGCTAATATTTGCACCAAAGCACCTATCACTAGCTAGCTCTTTTGGCACTAAAGATCTTGGACCAACTAGTTTGATACGATTGCCTAAGGTCTTGTGAGCCCAAATATTACTACGAGCTACCCTTGAATGAACAACATCACCTACTATTGCTATTGTTAAACCTTCAATTCCCTTGCCATGTTTTTCGAAATGACGCTTCAAAGTTAGACAATCTAGCAATGCTTGAGTTGGATGTTCATTCATGCCATCACCAGCGTTAATGACTGAAGTTGTTTTCAAAAATCTTGCTGCAAAATGCGCAGCTCCACTTTTTGCATGCCTAAGTACAATCGCATCTGGATTCATTGCTTGTAGAGTCTCTAAAGTATCTAAAAACGACTCTCCTTTAACAACTGATGTACCAGATCCACTTAAATTGATTGTATCAGCAGACATTCTTTTTCCAGCAATCTCAAAACTTGCACGAGTTCTTGTACTCGGTTCTAAAAATAAATTGATGACTGTTTTTCCGCGTAAAGCTGGAACCTTCTTAATATCGCGTTGCGAAACTTCAATAAAACCAGTTGATGTTTCCAAATAAGAGTAAATATTCTCTTTTGTTAAATCTCTTATTCCTAAAAGGTGATTCACTTAATTCCTACAGTTTAATCATTTTTATTTTTATTTGAATTAGCATCTATTATATAAACACCATCCTCATAACCCATTTCTTCTAATCTAACTCTAACGAACTGATCTTTTGATGTTGGCAGATTTTTTCCTACGTAATCAGGCCTAATGGGCAACTCGCGATGCCCCCTATCAACTAAGGCTGCCAATTCAACCACTGAAGGTCTTCCAAAGTCAGTAATTGCATCAAGCGCTGCTCGTACTGTTCTGCCAGTATACAGGACATCATCGATAAGAATAATTCTTGAGCCTGCGATCTTAAAAGGTAAGTCAGTCCCTTTAAGAGTAGGTTGAGTTGATGTATGAGACAAATCATCACGATACAAAGTAATATCAATCACTCCATAAGCAATTTCTTTTGACTCAATTTCTGATAACTTTTTATGTATTCGCTTAGCAATATACTCACCACCTGTTCTTATTCCAACAATAGCCAAAGTTTTATGACTACGATCTTTTTCTGAGATTTCATAGCAGACTCTTGTTAAAGATTTATTAAGAGTTTCACTATCTACAACTAGCTTCCAATTATCAGGAACGGATTTTTTTGTTTTAGACATACTTAGTCCTGTAAGATTTTGAAAACGCTCATTTTGAACATTTAAAAAAAAATCTAAAAAAGCACTTAAAATTTGGAACTTGCAAAAGATGACTTTGCAAAAAACTAGAATATACAAGGGGAAAAAATAATGAAGATAAGCCCTAAGTTTCTATCAAATATTTA
>JAGRAS010000407.1 GCA_020434465.1 Bdellovibrionales bacterium
CTATATGCTGAGGGCTTAATTTTACTTTTTGGCATGATGCTTATGATAGATGAAATTCGAACTAGCGTACGTAAATTAGCACAATCTGAAATCCCTAAGTTTCAAAACGAAAATTATTACGGAACTGTCCCGCTTGAACTTTTTAAAAGTTTTGCAAAAATTGGTCTTAGCGGTTTAAATATCTCTGAAGATCATGGCGGTCTTGGTCTTGGTCCTACTGCGTCTGCTGTAGTGATGGAAGAAATAGCTGCTATAGATTTAGGCCCGGCAATTTTTCTTTCTGTGCATTTAATGATTTCTGGAATAATTCAGCGCACAGGCTCTAAGGAACAACAAACTCGTTATTTAAATAAACTAGCATCTGGAGAAATTCTTGGTGCCTTTGCACTTACTGAATCCAGCGCTGGTTCTGATGCTGCAAGTTTAAAAACCAGAGCAGAGAAAAATGGTAATGACTGGATCATTAATGGCGATAAGTGCTGGATAACAAGTGCGGGATATGCAGATTTATATATAGTCTTTGCGAAAACAGACTAAAAAAAAAAAAAAAATGGTATTAGTGCTTTTATAGTTGAAGCTAATACGCCAGGCTTAAGCATCGGAAAACCAGAAACTAAAATGGGCTGCGAGCTTTCACCAATTTCAACCCTGCAATTCTCTGAAATGAAAATTTCTGATGAGCAAAGACTAGGAGAAATCAACCATGGATATAAAGCTGCTCTTGGAGGTCTTTCAGGTGGAAGAGTTAATATTGCTGCTTGTGCAAACGGCCTTTCCAGATCCGCCATTGAACTTGCAAAAAAACACTTAACTGAAAGAAAACAATTTGGCCAGGCATTAGCGGAATTTCAAGGTTTACAATTTATGCTGGCAGATATGCGCATTCAATTTGAAGCTTCTAAACTTCTTGTAGAAACTGCCGCACGAAGCATTGAAGAGAATCCAAATGATTTAAGCTGTAGAATTAAATCATCAATGGCTAAATGTTATGCAACTGACTCAGCAATGAAAATCACTACTGATGCTGTACAACTATTTGGCGGAGCCGGCTACGTCAAAGAATATCAAGTTGAACGATTTATGCGTGACGCAAAAATGTTACAGATAGTTGAAGGTACAAATCAAATACAACGGGTTTTAATTGCCAGAGAAATGTATAAAGAAGCAATTTAAGCTTCTAAAGTTTTAAAAGATAAGTCACAAATAAACTTTATTAACTCTGAATAATCACTTTTCTTGGCTTTGATTTCTGTTGTTTCAGGAAAATAATTAATGGCAAAAAGTTGTTGGTGAACTATTTCAACTATGCTTACCATCAAAGACTTATGAAACTTATATTTGGAGTTGATTCCCTTGCTAATCTGAGCGGCACTATTAATGAACTTCTCATATGCAAGGTGTAAGCCTCTTCTTTCTTTTTGACTAATTTGCTTTAGAGAATAGGCTTTTGCAGACTCTCTAACTACAATCCGGTGTAAAGCTGCTTCATCGATGTGAACAGTTGCAGGATCATCCTGAACTGACTGAGTAAGCGTTTCAATCAATATTTCAAATCTTTTCTTATCGTCAGAAACATTCTGAGTCTTTATCTCAACTAAATAGTTAAGCCATAGCCAATACCAAGAAAGCAAATATCCAACAAATTTTTGCTTACTTTCAAAATAACGATACATCGAAGCTTCAGTCGAGTTAATTTTTGTTGCCAGTTTTTTAAAAGTAAACTCTTCGAACCCAATTGAGTCTACAAGCTTAATCCCATGATCTACAATTTTTCTGCCAAGAGACGTCTCCATAGGATCCCTAATGAAAAGA
>JAGRAS010000408.1 GCA_020434465.1 Bdellovibrionales bacterium
TGAGCTAAAATTTAGGGGTAATTATCAACTTTTAGTCTCAGTCATACTCTCAGCTCAGTGCACAGACAAAAAAGTAAATGAAACCACACCAGAGCTCTTTAACACTTACCCTAACTTTTTATCACTTAGCAAAGCTCGCTTAAGTAACTTAGAAAAAATTATTAGACCTATAAATTACTATAAAAGTAAGAGTAAACACTTGCTTGCGATGGCTAAATCTGTAGTTGCAAACTTTAACGGTAAAATACCACGAAGTCATCAAGAGTTAACATCCCTAGCAGGAGTTGGAAATAAAACTGCAAACGTGATCCTCTCTGAATTAGGAATTGAGCCTGCCTTACCAGTTGATACTCATGTCTTTAGAGTTTCAAAGCGCCTAGGTCTGGCAAAATCAAAAGATCGAGATAAAGTTGAGTTGGAATTAAAACAGGAATTTCAAGCAAAGGACTGGAGAAATTTACACCATTGGCTAATATTTCATGGAAGACGAGTATGTAAAGCTCAAAATCCTCAATGCGAGCTTTGTGCTTTATCAGAACTTTGCCCTTCAGCAGAATCATTTAACAAGTAATCTTTAAAGGGATACTTTACAAGCCCTTCCTCAATAATCTGGCTTGGGAGTTCTAATTTATCATTTTCTAGTTTAGGATTTTCGATTATAGATTCGCTATAAAATAAGTTTGAAATTTTATAAAAATCCCCATCTCTGTATTCAGAATAAAGTAAAGCAAGAACAACAAACACCAGTAAGATTCTATTGACACTTTTAATTATAGAAATTTGCTTTTGATCATGCAGTGCTTTTCTAACTCTGTGAATATCACTCTCAGTTACATCAGAAAGTTTACCATCTGTAACAAAACTAGCAGAATGTTTTTCATCTTCTTCCCAATCTGATAATTCAGTTTTGTTTATTTTATTATCGTTCATAATTTTCTAAGTAAGAAACCTTTGTGACATTTATTACATTTTTCATCAGCAATAACAATACTTTAAGGTGAAGCAACTGCGCAAAGTCTTTTACTGGCACAGACTTTTACACACCTTTATAATCAAGCCATGGTGATTTCAGGTAAGCATATTCCAGAAATGGATATATCTAAAAATGATTTAAAAAACTTACTAAACTCTATTAGTAAGTTTGATAAACTTGAGGATAAATTGGAATTTGTATCAAGTCACTTTCTTAATTTACCTTATCTTGCTAATTCATTAATAGGTTCATCATCAGAACCAGAACAATTTGTCATCAGTTTTAAATCATTTGACTGCGTTACTTATATAGAAACCATTTTCGCTTTAGTGCTGAGCCATGATTTAAATCAATTTTTTGAGAATCTTAGAAAACTACGATACCAGGCAGGAAATATTAGCTGGGAATCAAGAAACCACTATATGATTGACTGGATTGAAAGAAATGTAGCACAAAATTTTTGCAAAACAGTTAATTTTTTAGAGCCAACAATAGAAATTAAAAGACAATTATCAATTATTAAAGATTATCCAATAAAATCAAAAACAATTGATTTTATTCCTTATGAGCAAATTTTTTCCAATCCCAATTCAGTTAATGGACAACTGATTTGCTTTGGTACCACCCGTGAAAATCTTGATGTCTCTCATTGCGGTCTGCTATTTAAAAAACAAGATCTTGTTCTTAGACATGCTTCAAGAGATAAACAAGTTACTCTTGAGGAGCCTTTAAGTGAGTTTTTAGCTAGATTTGGCGAGTCTCCAGGAGCTCTGATCTGTGAGTTAAGCTCAAATAAAACATAGTTAGAGCTTTTTATTTTTTTTTCTACATTAAA
>JAGRAS010000409.1 GCA_020434465.1 Bdellovibrionales bacterium
GAAGACACACTTTGCAGATCCGCATTTGCAAGTTCAGGGTATGCGCTATTTATCTCCAGTTGAGTTGCATCCAAATCAAAGCCAAAAATAACCTTAAAATCATCTTTTACTAGTTCACCTAATGCGGAATTACCCTCTAGGTTCATCGTAAACTGTCTTGCTGCATTTTCAAGTTTGGCAGGATCTCTTGGATAAAGATCATTAAACTTCTTAGTTCCCTCATGAATTTTTTTTACAATATCTTCTGGAAATGGGAGAGATGCCACGATACCAACTCTTTTTAAATATGGATTTTTTGAATATTTTAGTAACGCTGTTAAATCTTTTAAACTTGGCCGACTTACAGACTGACCTACCCTTTCAAACCTGGCTTCAACAACATCTATTGAATCAGATCTAATACCATTTCTAAACCTTGTCTTAGGATGCTCAATGTCACCTTCTCTTGCTCTTTGCTCAACAGGCAAATTACCCCATATTTTCATTCGTTCAGTATACTGCTCATACCGTTCATTGACTTTTGCTAAAAAATGCCCAGCTTCAGGATGATTTCTAGCTACATGCATAAGAGCATCGTACTGATGAACCTTTAAAAACTCTGCGCTTGGGTTAACTGGGACTGGTGAAGCTGGCTGATCTTCTGCAAAACTTTTTTTATTACTACCAAAAGAAGATGAAAGAAGAATTAAAGTTGCAACTAATGAAGCCCTAGTTAATCCTGATTTTTTAGGAACTCTTAAAGAATTTAAGGATACAACTTTGCTAACTTCTTTTGATCTGCCAAATCCTAACATGGTTTTACTCCTGATATATTGCGCATAAAGTTAGCAATTTCTCAGAATATTTCAAGGAATTAGTACTAGTTTTTTAAAGAATACGAAAAAACGGACAATAAGTAGGGAAATCCCCCCAAGATTTCATTGTTTAACTTATGCTTTCACTTGAAGAATATTCTCCAACAACTCTATCAGCAAAATCTAAGGCTTTAGAAATTTCAGATTCACGACTGAAAGCTTTAAGCAATGGAATTAGCATATACTTAACAATCTGACTTACATCTTCATTTGATGCCACTGCTTTCTCGATGATTGCTACAACTTTTTTTAGATTTTCAGTATTTAATTCATTTACCTCACCTAGGTGATTAATAGTTTGGGTTAAAGCCGAAGCAAAAATTCCAGGAAGTTGGTCATAATTAAATTTCGCTGACAAAGATGACTGTCTAGCCCTTTGCTTTCCATGTACTGCCGTAGCAATTTTTGCAGAATCAATAAAATAGCCAGCTGCTATTTTCAAAGTCTCAAGGTCTAAGCAGTTAAATTTAGCCAGTGCCTGTGCCACAGGTACAAATCCACTACTCAAAAATCTCGAATCAGAGGAACCAAGAATCCTCGCTTGCCCAGTAACTCTAAAGGTTTGGTAAGCTATTTGAGTTAACTTTGAAATCTCAAAATCATTACCCAAAACTTCAATTAATGGTGCAATTCCATAGTGGAGCGAGTGATAAATATTTGCATTTAATTTTTCTATTTCTTCCTGCTTAACTAATTTAATAAGGACTTCACCAATACTTGGCACTTGTGAGATTTCAAATCTAGATCCTAAAGCTTTAATTGCTGGAACAACTGCTACCGGTATAATATAATTGATGGCAAAATTAGCTTCCTTTGCTAATTTTGCTAACTCAGCAACTGAAGCTAAGACATTTTTCAACTCTAAAACTTCAAATCTATCTTCTAAAGCTCTAATAATGGGGTTTAATCCAAACTCAAGATAAGTATCAGGATCCACACCCT
>JAGRAS010000040.1 GCA_020434465.1 Bdellovibrionales bacterium
CCAGGACATCCATCCCTTCGTGAAGAGCTGAGCACGGGAATTTGCCATGACTATGCAAATGAACTGAATAAAGTAATTTTTTATTTAGAGCTGGTAAGAACTAATTATCAAAAGCAGGCTCCTGAACCAAGCCAACTAAAAGCTGAAAGGGGAAAAGTTCAGCAGCTTATTTTCTCTTTAAGAAGTTACACAGGATACTTAGAGCAGGAAATGATGTCTCAGATCAAAGAGAAAGTTGGGAGTTCAGATGCTGCCACTGATAACTTATTTAGCAATACAAATAGGGATTCTATTAGAAAAATTGATGGCTGGATTGATGAGCTAAAAAAAATAGCTCTAGATTTTAATGATGGAAAACCCTTTGATGTAAGCAGTTTTAGTAAAACTACAAACAAAATCCTTTGCAAAATTTATAATGAAAACCCTGAAGAAGTAAGTAGGGTTGGTCAAAAGTTTGAGGATGCGCTGAGAATACTTTTTTCTGCAAGCTAATTTGCTTTCTAAAAATTCTATCAGAAGCTTAATCTAGATTTAAATTGTCTGTCTGGATTACAACCTGATTGGTTCAGCTTGTTGCCATATCATCTCAAACAAAATATTCCTAAAAAACCAGGCTATATCAGGATTTTCTATAATAGTACAAGTAAGACGATTATGGGTAAATGACATTAAAGAAACGCAATTATCCCATGAATTGATAGCTGATTTCCAGGCAATCTTGGTATTTATTCGTCTAGCTTGTATTTTAAACTCTTTAGAGCGAGGAACCACTTTTTTAGCAAATTCAACAGGAGGGAAAATTAAACGTGAGTGTACCCCTTTTTTTGAGCGCCTAGAAAAATAATCTAAGAGATAATCCTGCCCAACATGCTCTGAGAACATGTCTACATTAATAATAGATAAGAAGTCATTTTTGGCATTTAATGTCCGCTCTAATAAACGTTTAAAACCAGAAGAATCTTCGTAGAATTCAATAGCAGGTAAGTGTCCGTCAGGCGGCATGACTGCACTTAAGACGTCGTTTAGACGTTGAAAACCCTGCTCTAAATCAAACAGTTCTTTTTTTCTTGCTTCTACTAGACGCTCAAAATTTGTAGGGGATTCTGCCACTATCAAACGTTTCTTTCCTTTTTTTGTTTCAAAAAGAAAACCTTGATTGATTAATTGCTCAATAGCGCTATGAACTGTAACTCGATTACACTCCAATTTTCTAGCAAGTTCTTGAACACTTGCTGGGCCAGACTGGTAAGATTCAAGATAGATTTCTGCCTCGAGATCAGTGCAGTTAAATAAACGCAAAGAATCTAAGAGCTCTTTTTTCGTACTTTTCTTAAGCATTTGATAATAAATGTAGAATATATATCTACATATTTTAACACTATATTAATAGGTAATATCAATAGCTTATTTATAATAAATGCGATTTTATTAAGTTTTGTAAATAAAATTAGACAAGGTCGATAGTGCTGTTAATTTATTAAAAGAAACAGCTAAGACTAGAAATGACAGTTACAAAAATTTCATTAATCTTGATTATTCTTTATCTGATATTGATAAAATTAATTGGTTATTACGCTCATAAAAAAAGTTTTGAGACCAGCGAAGATTATTTTGTTGTTAATAGAAGCCTTGGTACCTGGGTATTAGTGGGGACGGTAATAGCTACGATGGTTAACACGCTAGCAGTTTCAGGAGTGCCAGCTCTAGTTTACAGAGGAGGAGTAATTTTTTTACAAATGTTTGTAATTGGAATAATTGCTCCATTTTTAATTTATTACTATGGCCCAAAAATTAGAAAATATGGATCTGCTAATAATCTCATGACACAAGCAGAAATTTTTGGGCACTTTTATAATTCTAAAACTTTACACTATATAGTTGCGATTCTTGGCCTGTTGGCTGCTTTTCCGTTTATGGCAATTCAAATTTCTGCGGTTGGAAAAGTCTTTTCATCAGCCACTGGAGGAATGCTTAACTATGAAACGGCAGTAGCTATTTGTTCAGTGTCCGTAGGGATTTATCTATATTTTGGTGGTTCCAGAGCAGTTGTTTGGACCGATATGCTTCAAGGAATTTGCTTTTTTATTATCATTATAGCGAGTGCTATTTTGTTTTGGAATTGGGCAGGCGGTTTTATATTTGCTCTGGAAAAAATTCAAAAATTTTCCCCAACTCATATGACCTTTCATGAAAAAAACACACCAGCTTTTATTGATAATATTTTGTCATGGCCCTTTGCTTTTTTCCTTTGGCCACAACTGTTTCAACGAATGTATATGGCAAAATCAGATAAGATTATAAAACAATCAGCAAAACTTACTTTTGTTTTCTTTAACATTATCGCAGCATGTACTTTCACAATGGGGATAATGGGTACTTCTGTGTTTTTTGGTCAGCTTGCAGATCCTGATAGCTTAGTAGCAAAAATGTTTGCAACATACCTACCTCTAGGTGGAGCATTTATTGTGCTTGCAGTTTTTGCAACTGGAATGAGTACAATTGACAGTATTCTTTTAACCACAAGCTCAATAATCACTCGTGATCTTTTAAAAAACTTTAAAAAAACAAGACACTCATCCGTTCAAGAGTTTAACTTAGCTAGGATAATCTCAATAATTTTACTAATCGTAGTTACATTTTTTGCACTATCAGAAAGTGGTAGAGGAGCAATTGTTCCATTAGTTACATTAGGTGCGAGCATAGCAGCACTATTTATTTGGCCTCTAATAGGAATGTTTAATATTAAATCAAATAATCCTCTTCCAGTAATTGCTGCCATTGCAGTTGGTTTTTGTGTCATAATTATCAGCAGTTTATTTGGCTACCATGCTCCTAGTGGAATTGGCTCGGCCAGCCTAGCCTTTCTTGTAGCTGGAATTACTTATTTTTTATTCTGGCTAACATCTAAAAATTTGCTGTAGATTATTTACTACAAAGAGCATCTAATAGTTTTAATATTCTAATGAGGGAAAAATGCAACCAACACCAGAACCGAAGATACACAAATCTTTAATTGAAAGGTTTCCAGAAATTAGAGAGCACTACTTTTTAAGTGAAACCAATGAAATTGCTGGTGATTACAATAATAGAGTTTTAAGAGCTCTTTATTTTCCTATCTCTTTAAAAGGAGTTGATCCTAAAAGTATAAATGAAAGCAATCTTAGCACTAGACGAGATGAGTTTTTAAAAGCTCTTTCAGAACTGCAAACTTATTCCGATTACATGGGAGAAGTTGTTTTAAAGCTTATACATAGTTTACCATCAGGAAAGAACGCAACAATTCGAGATTTGACTTCTCAAGTAAACAAAAATCATATTAAAGCAATTGATACTTTAGCAGGGGAATTACAAGCTTTAGCAAAATCTTACGATCCTTTAGTAGGAATCGACCCAAATTTATTAGTAAAAAAATTCAATCAGCTTCTTTGCATAATTGCCGGTAAAGACCCCGACAAAACATTGCTGGCCTCAGCAAATTATGGTGCTGAATTTGCGATGCTAGTGGGACCAAAAAAAGTTTAACGAGCAAGCTAACTAAGCAATCTAGTTAAATTAAGTATTATAGTTGCTTAGCTAACTATCTAATTTTATATCACTTTTTATATATCCTCGCTATTTAAATTCAAACTTCACGATTGTAAACTCACAAACTAAATATGATTAGAATATATTTTTTGAATTTTAAATTTAAGAATTTTTAGTATCGGACTATTAGATGAAAATTAAAATCCTTACAACAGGTGGCACAATTGATAAAATTTATTTTGATCAAAAGAGTGAGTATCAAATTGGCGACCCACAGGCTGCGGGAGTGTTGCAAAGATCTAACTCAATGCTTGATACTGAAGTAGAGTCAATAATGCGAAAAGATAGTTTAGATCTAACAGATGACGATCGAGAGTTAATAAAGCAAATAGTAATAAAAGATCCAAATAAAAGAATTGTTATTACTCATGGCACTGACACAATGATTAAAACAGCGAATGTATTAAAAGATATTGCAGATAAAACTATTGTCTTAAC
The DNA here is from genome assembly GCA_020434465.1 of Bdellovibrionales bacterium. The sequence continues at coordinate 4,024 of JAGRAS010000040.1, forward strand.
TGGGTCAATGTATCCTGCGCAATTTAGGGACAGTGATGCCGTTTTTAACATTGGCTGCGCTATTACAGCTGCTCAAACTTTGCCAGCCGGTGTTTATATTACAATAAATGGCAAGATTTTTAATCCTGAAAAAGTCAAAAAAAACATAGAGTTAAATATATTTGAGGAAATTTAAAAACTATAAGAGTCTATTTCTTCGCTGTAAAATAAGATTACTACTCACAATCTGAAACAGCATAGCTGAAGTATGTGTGCCGAATGTATGCTCAGGAGATTCAGTCTCATTCAAAAGTATTTTTGCTTTAAATGAGACTTGGCCATCAGTTCTATCTTTTTCTACACGCAATACCAAACCATATATTTTAAGAGATAAAGAAATCTTATTTACTCCATCCATTTTAATTCGCCAATAAGGCAGCACTTTTTCTTGAAGTTTTCTGTCAACAAGCAGGCGGTTAACTAGCTTTATTGTTTTTTTCTTAGATTCACAAATAATCTGGTTGATTTGCATCATCAGTTCTCGCGCTTCGTGTCCTGTAAGTTCAATTGGCGTTTTCTCTAGATTTTCTAGGGAAATCTGTGCGCTAGGAAAATTATGCCAGCTTTGCTTGTATTGAGTAAATTGAGCAGTGCCTTCAGAGCTTTTTAATGTCACAGTTTTTATTCCGCGGTCTAGTTCTTTTATCAAGCAGAAAGGTCTTTGGGACATAATTTGTTCTAAAGACGTCCGGATTGCTTGAATGCATGTACTATCTTTAAGCTCTGCATTTGTAACTGGTGCTTGACTAATAGCTGCGTGTGTTTCCATATTATTTAAAACTTCTAAAATATGTAATTAAAAGCTCAAGCCTAAAATCAACTTTCTTTTTATAATAGAAATCAGAAGCAAGCGTAACGCTTATTGCTTTTGTAATTTCACTTTATAAAAGAGCCAAAATTTATATTGAGCTATACAGCAAGAACTTACGCTGTAAATTCAAGGTAAACTCAAATCGAATTTAAAGCTAATTTTTTTTTCGTGGGCGGCTCTCTCAATAATCGCAGCTTGCATTTTATCCTAAATAACTTCATAATTTAAGAAAAAAACGTAAGAAATAAATATTATCTTCTGATTTTTCCAAGATTTTATAAAAAATATGAAAAAAACAGATGAGTTAGATAAAAAAGACCGGCTGATTTTATTAACTCTTGATAGGGATTCAAGAAGATCAATTAGCTCAATATCCAAGCGCCTCTTAATGCCAATAGAGACAGTTCGCTACAGAATTCAACGTTTACAAAGTACAGGCCTGATTAAAAAGTTTACGGCTATAGTTGATGGTGGCAGATTTGGATTTTATTATTACAAGATTTTTTTGCGCTTACATAATACTGAAGAAAAAAAACTTAGGCAGATTTTAACTGAGCTAAGTACTAATCCATTAATTACTTGGGTAGTAAGAGTAGATGGTAATTATGATATTGGTGTGATGTGTAGAGTAAAAGATCCCTCAGAACAAAGTATCTTGCTTGATAAAATCAGATTTAACTATTCAAACTATATTAAGCGATGGTCGCTTGCTCTAGATATTCGCTCAGACTATTTTGCTCGTGATTTTCTAACAGGATCCAAAACAAGAGCTGGTGCAAAAGGAATATTCTCAGGACAAAAAGAATCTTATAAATTGGATGAAGAATCTCAAACAGTAATTAACGCTTTAACTGAAAATGCTCGCATAAGTGCCAAAGAAATTGCTAAAGACCAAATTTTTAGTGCAGATACCGTAGCAAATAGAATAAAGCAACTTGAAAAAAACAAGATAATCTTACGCTATTCTTTAATAACTGATACTAAGCTACTTGGGCATGTAAATGTATACGTGCTTATATTTTTGAACCATTTAAGCCCAAAAAGGGAGAGGGATTTTTTTGAGTACTGTTCGCAGCAGTCTAATATAGTTTATATGGTTAAATCCCTTGGCAACTGGGACTATGAGTTAAACATTGAAGCGAATTCAATTCAGGAATATCGTGACTTAGTAATGCGACTTACATCAGAGTTTTCAGATATAATTCAGGAATATGATACGCTTGCTATAGACGAAGTTCTAAAATATCAGTATTAACCTGAGTTCAGGTTATTAGATAATTTTGGCAGAAAGTTTTATAATGCAGTCTTAATGAGTTCATTTTTAATTGGCATAGCCGGAGGAAGTGCAAGTGGAAAAACTACTTTTGCAAATGATCTTGTGCGGCTGCTTCCAAAAAACTCAACAGAGTTAATAGCCGTTGACTCCTACTACTACAACAATCCACAACTTTCGCATAAAGAAAGATCTTTACTCAACTATGATCATCCTGATGCGTTCGAGTTTAGTCTTTTAGTTACACATCTTAATCAGCTAAAAGCCGGAAATTCTGTTAGCGTTCCAATTTATGATTATGTCTTGTCTTTGAGGAGTAAAACTGTAGCTCAGAAGCTGCCAAAGAAAATAATTGTGATAGAAGGGATACTTACTTTTCATCTTAAAGAACTAAGAGATTTATTAGATTTAAAAATTTTCATTGATACAGCAGATGATTTAAGATTTGAAAGAAGGCTCAATCGAGATATAGCTGAAAGAGGTAGAACAAAAGAATCAGTCTATAGCCAATGGGAGACAACCGCCCATCCTATGTTTCTTGAATTTTGCTTGCCTACAAAGTCATATGCAGATCTTATTATCGACGGTAGTAATTGGAGCGACTTAGAGATAAATAAAATATTTGGAAAATATCAAGATCTTAAGTTTTAAGTATTTTGTCTTTGCAGCTTTTTCACAGCTTTTTTTGAAGCTAATACTTCTTCATCATGATAGAGGGATGGATCAACTGGATTGTTTAATAATCCTTCTGAAACATCTTTAGCGTCAGATCTTAAGAGTCCAACCATAAATTCATCAACAACTTGCTTTATTATTGAAGTTTGTTCTGGTGTTAAATTATTTGATGCCACAACAAAGAAAAAGCTATTACTCAGAGAAGGTGGATTGTAAATGTCGTTTTTGCGAGGTTGCCCAGCTTCATCAGTGTAGTAAATTTTAGTCTTTTTACCGTGGTTTTCACTCTTACATACATAAAAGTCAGCTACATTTAAGCCAGTTCTTTTGGCAATCAACTTTGTTAAATCAGCCTGAAAGTCTTTTTCAGCAATGGTTTTAAATCCTTCATCTAAAAAATCACTAAATCTATAAGCAACTGCAGTTGTAAAATAAGATTCTACGCCATTAGTCAACAAACGCTGAACATCTGTAGAAAAAAGCCGCATAGCTTGATTATCTCTATACCTAGCAAATTCATATGGGGATAATTTAGTTTCTGATAGAACTCGAGCAATTTCTCGTTTAAGCACTTCTTTAGTTAGATTTGAAGCAGGGTGATCTGAGATTTCTTGTAAAATAATCTCTCTTAGAAAAGGAATGGATTTTGCAGCTTCTAAGTCGTCTGTACACAAATATCTATTTCCGCTTCTTTTTCCTTCTGTCCCAACGACAGATTTTAGACTTTTTTCGTACTTAAGAACTGCAAGCAGATATCCTTCAATTAGCTCATTTTTTAACATTGATTTTAGTAAATCTCGTTTTATATAGGCATGCCTGTCAGAGACTTCTTTAACAATCAGTCTTCTAAAAACATGCTTTGGATCAGTACTGTCATCATCCAAGCCTTGAATTATCTCGTTCGGATCAAAACCATTTTCTTTTAAAATCCAACCAACGCTTGAGGAATAAATCTTTTTGCAAAGTTCTGCAGCATCAGAGTTCTGACCAAGTAGTTCCTGATACTTCTCAAAACCATCTGCGCCGTCTCTGATTAAATCATTTGTTAGAATATCATGATCAAAGTTTGTTAATTCAGATAGGGCTTCCTGCCCAGCATGGGAAAACGGAGCGTGGCCAATATCATGTAATAAGGTTTGTAATCTAATTATTTGTCTTTCGGTTTCGTTGAGTCCTAAAATACAGCAGACTCTATCAGCAGTAATTAGAGCTTCGATACTATGTATTAGCCGACTATGCGAAAGCGTACGGCCTCTGTGAGTATAGCTTGCATGAAGCTGGCGTTTCCCTCCCATATCCTGAACTTCTGAAGCAGTGCGGATTAGCTTCAATTCAATAGGAGAGAACTGAAATTTACCAACTCTATAGCATGCTATATCAAAGCTTTTCCCTTTCTCAACTAAAAATCTAATTAATTCATGTTCTGGATCTGTACCAACAGTATATGTATCCGGCACAGTTTTTAAATCAGCTTTTAATGCTGCAAAGAAAGCTTGATGTCCTGATTTAAGAAATGATTCGAGTGCAAAGTCTAACTGCGCTTTGTTAAAGTGCGGTGTATGGGAGCCTTGTTTCATAAAAAATTAGTTATGATAACAAGAAAGTCACTTCTACAATTAAAACCACAAAACGAACGAGTAGCCTAACGCAAACAACAAAACTCAATTATTAAAATCACAACTTAGTTTTTGTTAATGCAAAACCGCTGAAAATACCTAAAAAGGACAATCTCGTGTTTTGAGAAGTCTAGTAAAGTTCCTAAGTTGCGTCAATTTATAAAAATTTATAAATGATGAAAGGCTATTAATCAGCTTTAGCTGAGATCAGGTTTTCACGTAAAGCATTACTTGACAAAATTTGCTTAAGCAGAACGCCTGGTATTTTAGTAATAGAACTATCCTTTTAATTTTTCTTCAGAAGAATTTATTGATTCGATTAATTGCTCAACTATTTCTTTTAGTGAAATATTAGAGCAGTCAATTTCAATTGCATCAGTAGCTTTTCTAAGAGGGCTTGCTTCTCTAGTTGAATCTCTTTGGTCTCTATCAGTAAGATTATCTCGAATATCATCTAAAAGTTTTTTATGGCTATCAGTCAACTCTTGCCTAGAACTAAGCCCGAGGATCTGCCTAAGCCTTCTTTCAGCTCTTGTGGTAATATTTGCAGATAAAAATACTTTATATCTTGCATTAGGAAAAACACTTGTACCCATATCTCTTCCTTCTGCCACACATCCACCTTGTGCCATTATTTTTTCAGTTATCATTATAGCTTTTCTAACTTCTGGAATTGCTGAAACTTTGGAAGACATTAAAGAGTTTTCCTCTGTATGCATTTCTTTAGTGATGTCTTTCCCCTGAGAAATAGCCCTGAAATTAATTTTGTGTATTAAGGCAGTGTCTCTTTCAAGAAAAAATTCAACTGATAAAGACTTGGCTAATTCTACGATTTTGTCCTTTGTTTCAGGTATTAAATTATCTAAATCTATTTTTGCATCTTTAACTTTGAGGGCTAAAGCTCTATAAAGCCCACCGGAGTTTAGATAGGGAACTCCGTAGTATATAGCCAGTAACTTAGCTACGGAACTTTTACCAGCTCCCAAGGGACCATCAATTGCAATTACACAGGGGGAGCTTAAGCGCCCTCTATATCCTTGAGGTAAAGTGATACCCGCACCACGTAAGAGATCAGCTGAACTATAATAAGCATTATGAGGATTTTCAGTTTGATTAGATAAGGAGCCTTCATCCCGCTTGGGATTATTATCGGGGATGTGTGCTTCATTATGCATGATTTTTTATTACAAGCCTTGCTTATTATCACTGATAATAAATTCTTAAGCTACTAGCAGATCTAAGATAAATCCTATTTACCCAAAGAGCTTTGATCT
>JAGRAS010000410.1 GCA_020434465.1 Bdellovibrionales bacterium
TGATAGAAATGCTATGCGCTTTGCTCAAAAGCAGCACTTGTTAATACTGAAGATATAGCTTTAGATAATTTGGACATTTCATAAGGTTTTTGAATAAATCCAACCATTCCTAGATCTAGCACTTTTTGTACAGACTGACTGGCCTCATATCCAGTTGAAAGCATAACTTTGATTTTCGGGTTTATTTTTTGCAATTGTAAAAAAGTTTCTTCAGCACCAAGGTCAGGCATTACCAAATCTAGAATTAATAAATCTATCTCATTTTTTAATACTTTATACTTTTTGATAGCTTGCCAACCATTATTGGCAGTTTCAACTTTATAGCCAAGCGCTTTTAGCATATCAGCGGTAACACTTAAAACAATTTGGTTATCATCTACAACCATAATACTGCCTTTACCTTTTAAAAAATTATTCTCTTTTTTAAGCGTCATGATTTTTTGATCTGACTTAACACAAGGGAACACTATTTCAAAACTTGTACCTTCTCCTGTGATACTTTTAATTGATATTTTTCCACCATGATTTTCTACAATTCCATAAACCATTGCTAAGCCCATGCCAGTTCCTCTTCTATTTGGCTTTGTAGTAAAAAATGGCTCAAAAATCCTAGATTGGATTGACTTTGGTATGCCACAACCTGTGTCTTCAAAAGTTAAGACTACATATTTTTCTTCATTATGCTTGTTAAATTTTGTACTTATATTTAAAACTCCTCCATTTGTACCACCTAAACTTTCTGACATTGCATCTCGTGCATTTAGAGCTAGGTTTAAAACAACTTGTTGAATTTGTGTTGGGTCTCCTCTAATAACTGGATCAAAATCGGATAAATCCAATTTAATTCTAACGTTGTCTTCAATTATTCGATCAAGCATGGATACTGTTTCTTCAATAATAGAGTGTAAGTTTATCGGAATATTTTGATTTTTTCCCTTTCTAGCAAATCCAAGTAGTTTTTGAGTTAACTCAGCAGCTCTTTCTGCCGCTTTGATTAATTTATCAGCAATAGAAAAATGCTCATTATCTTCCAAGTCCTTGGATTTAATTAGCGTTGCATATCCAAGAATTCCTGTAAGCAAATTATTAAAATCATGTGCTATTCCACCAGCCAACTGGCCAACAGCTTCCATTTTTTGGGCATGAAAAAGTTGTGATTGTAGTTCTTTTTGTTTGGTAATATCTGTAGATACACCTAACACAACACTTTCTTCTTCATCACTTAGCCGGAGTGGTTTTTTTACTGTTTGCAAGTATCTGATATTTCCACCACTGTCAGTAATTTCTTCTTCAGGAATAAAAAGCTCTTCATTGCCAACAATCACTCTTATGTCTGCTTCTCTAAAATGCTCTACTTCCTGAATTTGATCATTAAAATCTATATCTTTTTTGCCTACCAACTTTTCTGGTGTGGTACCATAGGCATCTGCAACAGCTTTGTTTACAAGCGTAAACCTCCCTTCTCTATCCTTCACAAAAATAAAATTTGGATCTAAATCTATAATAGTTCTTAGAAATTTTTTGCTTTTCTTTAGATTTGTTTCAGCAGCTTGCTGTGAAGTTATATCTGTAGCATAAGCGTACCCAGATCTTTGTGAGGCTACTCCTTGCAAGACAATTAAAAAACAATAATCACCTATGCATGTTGTGTAAGAAATTGTTTCATTTTGCTCAATACATTTTTCAAGATCAGATAATGTTAATTGTGGTATGAGCTTCAAAAGATTTAAGTATTGTGTATCTCTAGTAATTTTCAACTTGGCAGCGGCTGGATTACTATGAGTA
>JAGRAS010000411.1 GCA_020434465.1 Bdellovibrionales bacterium
TTAATTATTGAAGACACTCCTTGGTTTCCATTTAATTTTCCCCTTACACGTTCTAGAACATCCAATAATGAAGCTACTTTCCTCCATGCTCTTTTTTTTGCTGCAAGAACTAACTTGTCAGCAAAAACTTGAAGTTTTTCTTCTGATTTCTCTGCATCAGATTTCAATACTTGTTTTTTTAATCTTTGCTCGTAGTTTAGAGGAGTTGAGGAAGGGGGAAGAGATCTATCCACTTCAACGCATGTTGTTATCGTTTGAAAAACCTTATTTGCCGTCATAAAAGGCATTTTAAGACTTTACCTTGAACAAGTTCTAAAAGGTTTATTAGGATCAGTTAACGGGCAGTCATCTGTTCTCCTACTTGGTTTTGCAGGAAGAGTTCTTGGTATGCTAGGCAGCACTGGTTTTTTTTCTGGAGTAATCGGCTTTGTTACAGGTTTAGCAGGTGATGTGTCTGGCTTTGGAGGAGCTTCTGTATCTAAAAAAACTTTATCAATACTTACCCCTTCAAGTTTTGATAGATCTAGTTGATTTGAAAGACTTGGCTTTTGGGTTTCTCTGGGTGAATTAATTGGACTAGGCATTTTAACCCCCTGAGTTATTACATTTTTAATACTAACCCTCTGAAATAAAATTGCCAAGAAATATTTGGATTAGATTTGTTTTAAATATATAGTTTAGAAAAATATAGGAATTTTTATGCAAAATCAGGCACTAGCTGCAGTCAGCTCAAATTTACAAGTATCCAGGCTCAGTATTTATCCTGTTAAGTCTCTTGGGCAAGTTTCGCTTAGAAAAGCGCATGTAACAGAAAGAGGCTTAAAATATGATCGTAACTGGATGGTAGTTACTACAGATGGAAAATTTGAAAACTACAAATAAAATTAATCAATATTTTCCAGAATCTGCGTTACATGGCGATATAATATCAAGCTGAATTTTGTTTGATTTCAAAATATGAGGAATTTTTTGGATAAGTTTTACGATTCCATCTTTTCTTTTATCTGGTTCACTAAGAAGTCTTTCTGCATACTCTTTTATTTCTTTGAATTCCTCAAATTGTAGGAAGTAATCATCTTTCATTTGAAGAAAATTCATACTCCACTGTTCAAAAAGTCTCTGGCTCGTTTGTCCTTCAAATAAAATATTGCATTGAGTATGTCGGTCATCCTTTCTGATTTTTTTGTAAAGTCTAGTTACTGCCTCTTTAGGCCCCTCAAGCACTTGAAGAAATTTGTTTCCTATGCAAAGAAGTAAACCTGTTACCTCTACAGTTTGATTATTGCTCGCTGCAGCAGCACAAAGATCAACTAGTTGAGTTTTTGAAAAATCTACAGAAGACCGACTGAGATATATTAATAAGTAAAGAGAATTTTCCATAAGTCTTAACCAAAAAAACAAAATTTTACACACCAAAAAGTAACCAAAGGTAGTAAATTCTTATTTTTTTCTTTTAATACATCAATCCAAAAAAAGTTTTACTTTGTTTTATTAATTCTAGATTTTAAAAATAAGTATAAACTGACAGGTTTATTTGGAGATCCCCGGTAATTATTTTTCTTCTAAATAACTTCCAAAGCGAATAAAATGACATGTGTACCCTGAAGGAATTTTTTGTAAATAATCTTGGTGGTAATCTTCAGCAGGGTAAAACATCTTAAATTTTTCAAGTGTGGTTACTACAGGATTTTCCCAGCGACCACTTTTATTTACAATTTTGATAAACTCTTCAGCTTCGTGTTTTTATTCTTCGGTTTGATAGAAAATTGTTGATCGATA
>JAGRAS010000412.1 GCA_020434465.1 Bdellovibrionales bacterium
CAATTCCTCTTCGCTCTTTATATCTCCATTTTCATAGGCTTTGATTAAACTTGAAAGCATATACTCTGAATCAATATTTCTATTTGAACTAATATGTTTTTTAAAATACTGAGTTAAACCAACCGCTGCATCATTTGCTGCTTTTACATAACTTGGATCAGTAAAGTTTGGATCTAGAGTTCTGGCAATTGCAACTGTCCACTCAAAAAACTGCTTTGAATCTGCCTCTGAGACGCCTAGTAAATTAGCAATCATTTTTACAGGTAAGGGAGAAGCTATCTCACTTATTAAATCAAACTCCCCTTTCTCTCTGCAATTATCTGTTAATTCTTCAGCAAGTTTTGTTACTGTTTCCTCAAGAGTGCGAATAAGTTTTGGTGACAAAGCTTTATTTAGAACCGCGCGGATTCTAGTATGTTCAGGGGGATCTTGTTGAAAGATCCAATGTTCTTGCATTTTAGCAAAGTCATTTTCAATTTTATGCATCGGGCAAGCTGAACTTGTAGCTTTAGAATTATGGCCAAGTCTTTTTTCTCTTAGGGCATCATAGACAGAAGAATAATGGCTAAGTATCCATGGATCACCAGGAACTGGCGCTCTAAAAATTGGGCCAAGCTCTCTAAATTCCTGATATGCTAAATATGGATCCTTATCAGTCCTAAGACTCGGTGAAAAAAAACGAAAAATTGCATTTTCAATATTTGAATTATTTTGTGCAAGATTTTCCATAAAGCCCTACTTTAAAATGTAATAAAGCAATTACATGACTGCATCTAACTTTTTAATTAATGTCAGAATAAAATTGAACTATTAACAGTGTTATGTTTTTTACAGATGTGGTTTTAAGTGTAAAATGACAATAAAAAAACGTATTATACTTAGTTCAATCCCTCTTTATCCAAAATAATTTTAGAAGCTCTATCCAGACCCACCCCACGAGAGGCTTTTATCATTATTAGATCTACATTTATCTTTAGTGCAGTGTGCGCTGCGGATTCTGGGCTTTCTGCAACAAATGATTTTACACCTGACTCTTTGACTATTTGAGACATTAGATCTGCATACTCACCGACTGCAATAAAATACTCTGGTTTGAGTTCGGAAACTTGTTTGGCAAGTTCGGAGTGCCGATCCTTAGCCTCTCTACCTAACTCAAGCATATCACCCAGAATTAAGCATACTTTTTTACCTAACTGCATTTCCTGCTGAGCAATTTTTAGCAAAGCCTTCATTGAATATGGATTGGCATTATAAGAATCATCTACAAGTTGGCGCCCACCTTTTAATGGCAAAATATTTAATCGCATTAAAGGAGGTACAAAGCGTTTTAAAGCATTTGCAAGTTCAGCTATATCTGCCTGAGGATAAAACAAGAGCACAGAACATAAAGCTGCTGCTGCATTAATTGCATTATGCTCACCTGGAGTACTTAACTTTAATTCAACTTTTTCCCCAGCTAATAAAATTTCAACTTCAATTCCAGATAATCCCAAAGGTTTTGTTTTCAAGACCTTAACATCACTCAAATCTGACTTGCCAAATGTTTTAACTTTAAACTTCTCTCCCCATATTTCTTTATAGGTATCTTGTAGCAACTTATCATCGGCATTAAGAACAACTACTCCATCATTAATTAAGCCTTCAGGAATTTCACACTTAGCTTTTGCTATCGCCTCAATATTTCCAAAATGTGCAATATGGACAGCAGCAACCCCAGTTATCAAAACAAAGTTAGGCTGAATAATTTTTGTAAGATTAGAAATTTCC
>JAGRAS010000413.1 GCA_020434465.1 Bdellovibrionales bacterium
TCAATAAAATAAGCAGCTCCAATTGCCAAAAAAGGCAAACAAGGAAGAATATATCTTTCCGGTTGAGGCGCAGGTTTTGCTTTGACATATTCTGCTGGCAGGTAAAACAAGACAGCCAGCAAAAACATATATAACCCCGCCGAATTTCTTGTGAATAACAATAAAGCTAAACCTAAAACGCCTAAAATTGTTGGAATCCAACCCATCCCGGGAATGATGCTTTTAGAAAAGTGATACATCCAATACTGCGACCATGAGTCAATTGTGCTTGTATGCCCCCTAATCATGTGATGTTTTTCTGAGGAAAAATCCTTGATGAATTTTTCACTATTTAAAATGCTGTATGGCGTGCAAAGTACAAAACCTACTGGAAACATTAAAGCTGCAATAACTCCCCACTTAAACCATCTCCAATCTGGCATTAGTTTTCCAGATTTTAACCATGGCCCATAAGCAACAATTAATGCGCTGAGAAAACCAGAGTATTTTACAGATGAAGATATGCCCGCAAATAATCCTGATAGGATATATAGCCAAGGTTTATTATCTTGAACTGATTTTACTACAGCCCAAGTTGTAAGCAGAATCCAAAATACAAGCTGTGCATCTTCTTTCATGTAGCGGCTGCAAGCTACATGAAGTGGAAATACAGCTAAAAGAATTGCTGAAATTAGACCAACTTTGTTACTAAATAACCTTCGAGCAATAAGATAAACTAAACCAACAGATAGTGTGCCAGTTATTGCACTTACTAAGCGACCAGCTACAAAAGCAGTTGAACGAAAGTCTCCCTCGATTAGGCCAAAAAAATGTAAAAACTTGTTCATTCCATAGGAAGTGTAAAGTAACATTGAAGGATGTAAGAAATAATCAGGATCTAAGCTCCCTTGAGAATACATACGCATAATCGCGTTAACTTTAGGGACTTCATCTGGGTGATAATTACTTGGGAGGCCGTATTTTATTCCATAAAACCTAATTAGACCTGCTATTAATACAATTATACTAGCAATCAAGCTGTAACTACTATTCTCAATTTTACTGCCACTAGCTAATAATCCTTTTTTATCTAAAATTCGAGCTAGATAAATTCCAAAGCAAAATACTGTAACTAAAATCCAGAGCGCTGTTAAATTTTCAAAATCGGCAGCTTCAGATCTAGAAAGTAAAAATAAGATTATTGCTGGAGCTGCTATTGTAGTAAGCGAGCTAAGTAGTGGTGTAAATGCTAAGTAAAATGCAAGTGCGCAAAGAATGCTAGCTAAAAAAACTTTTAATTGTTTATATAGATTAACAATTGGAGGGCCAATTTTTGAATGTACTTTTACAAATTTTACTTGTGCCCCTAATTCTCTTTGATCCTCTGCCGAGGGTACAAAAGGATTAATTACTTCAAAGCTAATTATTTTTGGTTCACAGCCAGCAGCTAGTGATAGGGTAACTGTTTTATCTGCCTCGTCTACTAAGAACTCACCAATTTGTTTGCCACATAAGTAAACTTTTAAATGCGCAGGATCAACTCCTTCAGGTCTCCATGGATTAAATACAAAACTTATTTTATTGCCCCATGGTGCCAAGCCCGTAAAGCTCATTTCAGATCGGCTTTCAATCCAACCGTCCCCTTGGATATTATAAAACACTCCATGACCACTTTTAGGACTAACAAGATTATTATAGGAGTATCCATTGCCGTAGATTGAAGCAACAGCACTTAACAAAAAGACAAGTATTATAAGAGCAAATTTATTATTCAACTTCATTAAG
>JAGRAS010000414.1 GCA_020434465.1 Bdellovibrionales bacterium
GGCATTTTCGGTTCAAGCACACCAATACTTTGACACAGAAATGTATTATCAAGTACACCAATTTGAGTTTTACAAGCATTAATAATATTTGCCCTTAATGTATTTGGATCTTTTAGTTGGTTTTTCTTGTCACTCATTTTTTTTCTCCTGATTTAAAGTAAAATTGCATACAATTGGTTTCATTTCGCTGATCTCAAAATCTGATTTATCATTGTTCCATGTTATTGTTTTTTGGCCTTTAATAACTTCTGCTGGTTCAAATTTATGTTCTCCAACATACAATACTACTCCAGGCCACATTGAATCTGTAAAGTTAATTTGAGTAGTTTCGCTAAATGTTCCTCCTTTAAGCATCACATCTCGTTTTTTTATTAGTTCGTTATAACTTCCTAGAGTTGAGTTATATTTACTCAAAATCGCTTCAATTTTTTTTCTATGTGGCTTATGGAGAATAGGAAGCCTTGATTGATCAAACGCAAAAGGCCCTAGGTGAACTTTTAACAGTTCTAGTGCTTTCTCATGACTAGCAATATTTGATACTATGTTGCTGTAGTCTGCGCTTGTTTCAACATCTGTGCAAAGATAAATTTCAGTATTGGCTCCTGCTTCGCTTCCTAAAATTTTTGCTTCTAAACCACAGACTGCCAAAGACTTACCTCCAAGAACTCTTGCGCTTGATGCCATTATCGTTGAAAAAGCTCTTAAGACACATTCATGAGCTTCTTTCTTAACAATTATATTTGCATTAGACTCAACTTGAAGATCTTGAGCAACGTTTAGAACGGTATCACCTTTACTAATTATTTTTTCGCCAGGGGCACCGATTGCATTGACTTTAACTTCCACGTTTCCTTCTGTGCAGATTAGAGTGCCTCCACGTAAGCTACCTTCAACTAAAATTCCTTTTTTAGCTCTTACTCTAAATCCATTTGTTACATCGCCTTTAATATTTATTGTTCCAATAAAATCTAAGTTGCCAACGCGATAATCTACATCTTCACTAATTGTTAGTTGTTCTTTGATTCCAATTTTACCATGATCATCGAATAAGTAGCCTTCTTGCAGGGCAGTAACTTTTTTAAACTGCTCGTTATCAAGGGCTTCATGGATTTCTATTGTATTGTCATGTTGACAAACGTATTCCTTGCCAGGCGTAGAAGGCAGCTCAAAGCCTAAAGCATCTTTTCCAGGCTCGCCAGGTTTTGGTGGGTAAACTCGAGCTACAGTTTGGCCTACATAAACATTATCAAATAAATTTAGCTCTCGCAGATCTCTATTCTCTGTCTCAATTTTATTGCCAGTTGTATTTTTCCCGTATGGTTTAATTAAAAGTACTAACTTGCCATCTCGACCATCTTTAGGTGGATAGCCTTTTGCGATTCGTCTTTTTTTTACTTCTTTACCTTCATTTAAATTTTTAACAACGTCTTTTAAGACATCGCGGTCAAAAAAATCTTCTTTAATTTGTTTATCAAAAAATGAAATGATTTTAGCTACAGTAATTTCATGTCCAGGATTTAGAATGATATCAATGAAAAGTTTAAGCCTGTCATCTTCAAGCGAGGCAATCAGATTTCCACCTTCAAATTCTTTGTCGAATAGCTTTATCACTTTTTTTGATGCCTATACTGTTAAGACCCTTTATAAAATTTTAAAAAAAACCTGTAAAGTTATTAAGTTAGTACCTCTAGCTTGCCTTAGCGTTTCTTTAATAGTTTTGAGTAAGTATTTAAAAACTGATATTCTCTCTGGTTCAAGT
>JAGRAS010000415.1 GCA_020434465.1 Bdellovibrionales bacterium
AAAGAAATTTTAAGTCAATCGCCTGATTTAAAAAACTCTGAGTTAAGATGGGACTGGGTTAAGTCTTTAATCCTACAGCTAAGAGCTCTTCATGAAAATGATATGATTCATGGTCATGTATGCCTTGGCAATTTAGTTATTAGAGCAAGCGAGACTATTTTACTTGATCATGGTTTTCGCTTAGATCGCAGGAAGTATGCAATTGATGAGTTTTGTGCCCCAGAACTTTTAGAAGGGGATATTACTAAAGCAATTGATATTTTTGGCTTAGCAAAAGTTTGCGAAAAATTATTTAACTCACATGAAATTGGCATACATAAAACTTTCTTATCAAGTATGCAGGCATTCGATGTGCATGCAAGACCTGGGATTTCTGAAGTTGCTGCACATTTTTTGGGGACTAGTCAAATTGTCCCTACTGAAAGAAAGCAAATTCAATCTGGCAAGTTAATTAACATCGCCGATGAAGTTGCTCAAAGTGGAAAGATTTTAAGTGTAACGAATGCAGAAATTTCAGCTTCTAATACCAATAAAAGTAATATCTTGATTTTTTTATTAACTTTTTCTTTTATCTTTGTTTTTTTGAGATTTGCTTACTTAGAATTTCTAGATTCTTCAGTCAATGTTAATCAATCTTCAAATTTAAATGAGAATCTAGATCAAAAAACTTACTTAAAAAAATGGCTCACTGGAACAGATTCTGAGAAAAAAGCAGTTGTTAAAGCTGCTATTGAACTTAATAGCTTACAAGCACAAGGAGCTATTCTATTTGCCGCAGCTAAGCAAAATTCGCCAGATGGTGTTAATGAAAAGATGATATTGATTGCTTTTGATCCAAGATGGGCTGCTGAGTTATCTGCCAAAGATCGAAAAAGTTTATTTGCAATTGCACTAAAAGACTATGTAGATGATTGGCAGGATTTTATCCCCAAAATTAGTGAATTACATCCAGGAGTAATTTTAGCAATTCTAACCGATTCAAATTTAGTTACTGAAAATAAGCAAATTGCAAACATTGAAGTTGAGAGATTAAAATCTTTGCCTAAGCCAATTGGCATTTCGTTTGACTTACTGGCTAAGAATGGTTTTGTTGATTTTACTAATTATGTTCCTTTTGCTCTAGTAAAAATTATCACTGGAAGCCAAGACAAGGAAATTTATAGAACTTTTTTAAAAACAGAACAAAACAGTTCTACGGATAGTTTAACAAGACTGTTAACCTTATTACCACACTTAGATACGAAAACTAGTAATCTCGTTTGGCAGGTGTTATTAGAGGAAGAAACAAGCGGTTTATCTTTTTATGTAAAATGGTTCAAAGATGAGCTTTTATTTAATTGGAATAAAATACCGGCAGAGAATAAATTTAAGCTAATGCTTGGAATCTGGCCTACAGAAGAGCTTAATCTTGAACAATTAGCTGATTTAATAACTTTTCCAAATGAGAGCATAGCGAATAGAGCTGCAAATATATTAATCGAAAAAGCTGATAAAACAGCTTTGGCTGAAGTTATAAAATTAATTGTTTCAAAAAAAATTGAACTTGAGAGATCACAAGTAAGTTCACTGATTTTATCTCTAAGCCTACCTGAAAATGTTTCTCATCAATATTTAGTAAAATGGTTCTCAGTAAAACCAAGGGTAGAACTTGTTAGTAAAATATTACTAGCAATAGATAAAAAAGAAGGTTCTGAGAGACTCTCAATCGAATCTGCGAGGTATTTAGCAAAACAAAATTGGCAACCTTCAAAAGATAT
>JAGRAS010000416.1 GCA_020434465.1 Bdellovibrionales bacterium
ACAGCTGGCGCACTATTTCTTATAGCATCTAGTTGGGAATATAGAATGAAGTAAAGGGACATATGTGTTTATTGAATGAAAAAACGATTACTAGAAGAAAATTTATTCGTCTTGTTACACAAGGTACCGCTGCCTATTTCACAGGACAATTTCTAACCCCAATAAACAATAATCTTGCATATGCTGCTGGATATGGTGATGAAAGAAAAGTAATTATTGTTGTAAATTTGGCAGGAGGAGCCTCTTATTGTGTTGCTCCACCAACACATGGAGCTTTTAGAGATCGTCACCCAAATACTTTCCCAGCCAATCCTCTAAATATTTCAAGTAATCAGGCGCTGCACCCATCTTTTACAAACTTAAAAAGCTTATGGGATGCGCATGATATGACAATTGTGAATATGTGTGGATTACCCAACAATTCTCGCTCTCATGATGTTGCTACAGAAAATCTTTTTCGCGGCTTAGTCGAAAGTGCATCAGGCTCAAGCGGGGGCTGGGGTGCTAGACTAACTTGTAACATGCGGAGTGTTTATTCTGGCATTTCCTTTTCAGGAGGTAATACCTTAATAAAAGGAACTTGCAACCCACCTAGAGCGCTTTTAGGGCTTGAAGGACTTGGCTTGCGAAGATGGAACTCTGACCCTTTTACTGATTGGTTGGCAATTACTGAACAAAACTTAAGGGCAGACTCTGCACCAGCTTCTGGACAAAACCAATCTCATGTCAAAGAGGCTCAGGACAGGCTTGCTCTTTCTTTGCAGACTTTAAAAAATAAAGCCTCCCTAAATGTAGGCGTCAATTTTCCAAACACATCTTTTGGTAGAGCCTGCTTAGATGCAGCGCGGCTTATTAATTCACCTGAATTAAAAAATAGATTTATATTTTTGCAACAAGGGGGTTTCGATACTCACTCGGGCCAAGTGTCGAGATTAAATAGCTTATTAAGCGATGTAGATAATAGTCTGGGAGCTTTAGTCCAAGCAATAAAACTTGCAGGAAGGTGGAATGACGTAATTATTATTACTCAGACCGAGTTTAGTAGAACTTTTGAAAACGGATCCTCAGGCTCTGACCATGGGCATGCTTTTCCAATGTTCATTATGGGTGGAAGTGTAAGAGGTGGTAGCTTAGTAAATTCAACTCCAACTGTAAATGAAACTCAAGCAAATAATTATTACCAATATCACCGAGTTGACGCACGAGCTGTTTATTGGAATATCATTAGAGATTTTTTAAAAATGGATCCTTCGCCTGTCTTCCCTGAGAACTTTGAGAAAATCAATCTTGGATTGGTATAAAAGGTTAAAATTGAAAGTTGTATTTTTAATATTTGCTTTTATTATTGCTCCGATCTGCGCATCAGCTCAAAATCCATTTCCAGAAATACTATCTCCAAAAAATGGAGATGTAATTTATGGAAGTAAAGTGACTGTTGAATTCAAATTGAATAATGAAGCTAATCGCAATCTTTTAGACGTACAACATCTTTACTTAAAGCTTGATCATGCTACATGCCTATATACAAATGGGTTTTCAGGCTCACATACTTTTGGCAATCTTTCTCCTGGAGAAAGAAGTTTTTATATACAAATGGAGGACTCTAATTTTTTTCAAGTTGGCGATACAACTGAAGTAATAGTTACTCTGCTCTCAAATGACAAAGCTCCTTCTACAATCATTGTTTCTCCAAAAAGTGAAAGTCTGATAAAGCAAAGTGATATAACTGTGAAATACAGTATTTCAGCAGGTC
>JAGRAS010000417.1 GCA_020434465.1 Bdellovibrionales bacterium
GGCAGTAAAGCGTATCCAAAAAAGACAAGCTGAAGAAAAGCCTCGCCTAAGTCCAATTACTGGAGAGCCAATGGCTCAAAAATCTTTTATGGGTGTTGTTGTTGATATATGTGAAACCAGTGGTGGCATTTGGCTTGATTCCGGTGAACTCGATCAAATTATCAACCTAACAAAAGAGACCGATCAAGGTAAAGAGAACTTACTCTCTCGATTTTTTAGTGATTTGTTTCATACTAAGTGATCTAAAAAAGCTCCCTCGTTAGTGCTAACCACTTCTAATGCAAAGCATTTTCCTAATGTAATTAGTTGTGTGTGTTAGAATTTAAAACAGATTGAAAGTGGGTGCTAGCAATATTAAACAAATCTATTTTAAAATACAAAATTTAATTGATATGCTTTGAGAATGACAGGCGCAGTACCAGATCCTAATCAAATCCCAAATGGAATTCCAATCAAAAACGATCCATGCATGCTTTCAGGAGAATTTAGAAGAGGTCTTTATGACTTTAGAACTACAGGTAGACTTATTTTCCCCTTCTGCGGTAACGCTATGCTTATGCAAAAAGCAGATATCAGAAAAACTTGGAAAAATGACAAAATTAAAGAGCTACTGACTAAAAAGGAAGTTAAAGAAGTTGTTAAAGCTCTTAGGTTACTTGAAAGAGCAGCTAAATCTTTGAACAAGGTTTGGCAGGAAGAAATTAGAGCAAAAGCTCAATGGGATACTGCAGCCTCATTGCATGGTGCTTTTAATGAACCAAACACAGGCTTTTACTCTGGAGAATCAAAAGAATTAGTTGTTGGCGTTCTGTTTTCAGAAGCTATCTCTTATGTGACAATACAAGATAAAGCTGGACCTACACACACTCAGCAAATCGTGCTAATTGAAGAAGAACTTTCAGATATTGAAAATACTTTGCTGGATAATAAAGAGTTGAGATTGTACACGTACAACTGTCACAAAAAAGAAGGCCCCAAGTTAGTCCTTGCTGCAGCCAAAGCTTTTCCAAGTTTAACCCCCTGTACTGAAGAACAATATAAAAAATCATTTGGATGATTTTCTATATGATCTGACAGACTTGTACGAAATACGGTACAAGCTTACTTCGAGTACTATCTACTTAACAAATCTGATTATTAACACTTAGTAGCCCAAACTTTTAGCCCTGACCTTAATCCTCAGAAAGTAGAAAGGAGCTGGCATTAAGTTTTCTAAAGATAGTTTCTTAAACCCACGGTGGCTTTTCTAATTTGTGGTATAAGTGATCTAGTGCATCATCAATATTCTTATCTTCAGGCCTACCAGGAAGAGATGCTAGCGCTTTCTTTTTTAGATTTTCGTCTTTTGAATGTCCAAGTACCCAAAGGCAACAACGCCGAGTAAACCAACCTTCAAAGTAAAGTTCACTTTTCTCGATTGCATCTAATAAGATTCTCTCTACTTCAGTAGGCAACTTTCCTTGCTCATAAGCATTGGCAATCGCACTATTTGCAAAGCTTGGTAAATCTAATATCTGTTCCCTAAAATTATTTAAAAAAATGTTAGCACTCATACTTTCATTTATTGAGTTATCAACAGATATTACACTTTGTGTGTCGACAATTACTCGTGCCCATTTTATGAGAACTTCTGGATCAAGAGATCTACTTAAAGCAATTGCTGCTCCTTTAGCCCATACATATCTAGCTGGTGAAGCATCAAAACTAATATCTTCACGCCTAGGAACAGAACCATTATAAGGCCTCT
>JAGRAS010000418.1 GCA_020434465.1 Bdellovibrionales bacterium
TGGATACTAATTCCAGCTTCAATAATCGTTTATTTCATTTACTATTTTGCTTTGCTTATATTTTCTAACCTTGGATTTGTAGGTGGGTTCATTATCAGTTTAGTACATTTAGCTCTTTTAACTTTAATCTACACATGGCTAAGTGAAGTTCGTCAGGATCAAAAAAGATTAAAATTTAATGATTTAATGAGTTTTGAGGGGCAAACTTTTTTTAATATCCTAGGCGTTGCATTTATTATTTTTTTGGGTCTACTTGCAGTTCAGCTTTTTACCTCAGTAAACAACCAGTGGCTTTTTCCAATTGTACAACTGATTATATTCCTTGTTTTTAATCCTGTTACTGAAGTTATTTATATTCATAACTTTGATGGCGCTCATGCCTTGTCGCATGCTGCTGGTTTCATAAAAGAAAATTGGGTTGAATGGTTTTTTCCGCTGATTATACTGATGGTGCCGGTTATTTATCTCAACGCGGGATCAGCAGTTTTTATCCTGGCTGATACTGAGTTACTACTACCAGGAATAGCAATTGTTAGAGTTTGGAGTATATTCGGTCAGGTTGCGGGACCATTACTATCCCTAATTGGCATTTTAATAGCTGTGTGGTTTATGATATTCAGAGGCTCTTTGTTTGGCAGATTAGACGGATCAACCCGCAGACAAAGAATTTATAGATGGAAACAATCTAATGAACAGTAATCATAAACCAAATGTAATTGGAATTATTCCTGCACGCCTTGAAAGTGCAAGACTTCCAAGAAAGCCTGTGCTGGATATTTTTGGTAAAAGCTTAGTTCAACGTGTTTGGGAACAATCTTCAAAGGCAAGTGTATTTTCCAACACATACATAGCTACAGACAGTCATGAGATTAAGGAATTAGCAGAGCAGTTTGGGGCAAATGTAATTATGACAAGCCCAACTCATCCAAGTGGAACTGATCGAATTGCTGAAGCTGTACAAAAACTTTTTTTGAATATAGATGAACTCGATCTTGTAGTTAATATTCAGGGCGACATTCCTTTTATTAATCCAAAAATAATAGATCTTATTGTTAAGGATCATCTTAATGCGGATGAATCTTTTGATCTCGCAACCCTAGCAACCCCAATGACTGAGGAAGAGTTCTCAAATCCTAAAAATGTTAAGGTAGTATGTTCTCTTACTGGCAAAGCGCTTTACTTTTCTAGATCCCTAATACCCTTTGCTAGAGATGAAGTGAGTCAACAAGCTTTTAAGCATATTGGACTTTATTCCTATAGACCTAAGTCCCTATTAAAAATCACTTCTTTAAAGCCAAGCCCATTAGAAAGAACCGAAAGGCTAGAACAACTTCGAGCCTTGGAAAATAACATGTCAATTAAGGTGCTTACTGTAGAGCGAGAGGATCTAGAGCCAGGTGTTGAAGTAGATACCCAAGAAGACTTAGAAAAAGCAATTGAGATTGCCAGGAGTTTAAATCTCTAGGCTCCTGAACTAAAAAAACTAATCTTATTCTAGCCAAGTTAAAAAACTTATAAATACTGATTTTTAAAGGTATTTTTAAAACAAAAAAGCCTTATTAAAACTACTATAGTGTGATGCATTAAAGTTAAAAATCATGTAACATCTCTGAGTCGGATAAGTGAACTTCAACTTTTTATTTTTTTTAAAAATTTTGAAAAATGACCCCTGTTAGATCTACTAAATTTATTTTTGTTACTGGCGGGGTAGTTTCCTCTATTGGCAAGGGTTTAACTTG
>JAGRAS010000419.1 GCA_020434465.1 Bdellovibrionales bacterium
CTGCTTTGACAGTTTCCATTACAATGTCCTTTGAAAGGCCTTTTTCGTCACAAAGTTGATTGATTGCAGCTATAAATTGTTGTGTGTCCATATGTATATAAATATAAGCAAGTAATAAATTACTCCACTGAAACATTATCAGAACTTTCCTTAGAAAGCAAATTATCACGCATTTCTTCAAGTATCTTGTATGCAGTTTCAGTCTTAATGCAATGGTAACTCAGATGATTAATCAATTTGGCGAAAATGTCTCTATGATCTAGTTTTTTAGCGTTCCTTTGATAGTTTCTTATTTTTTTATCAATAAGAATTTTAGCCGTTTCTTCATCTCCAATTGAGAAATTTTGGATGGCAGAGTCTACAACATCTACATTAATTCCTTTCTTTAAAAGAAATAGTTTCTTCTTATAGTCTCCAGTCGGGGAAATGTTGTTTTTGCTTGTGATGTAAGCTCTGGCGTAATCTTGGTCGTTTAGGAGGCCTTCTCTTGAAAATTTGTCTATTATTTTAAGTATTTCGTCTGAAGGCCCAAACTTAATTTCAAGTCTTTTTTGCAGCTCTGCCTGAGTCCAAAGTTTCTTTTTTAAGAGTTTTATTGCGTATTTTTTTTTTTTTTTTTGCATTTTGTGCCTCTAAGCTGCTCATTAGCTCTTTTTCAATTTTTCCAGCAAGTGTTTTGTCGTTTCCTAGCGTAGCTTTGGCATTTTCTCTGCCTTGTCCTAGTTGAGTTTCTTTGTATTTGTAGAAAGCCCCAGATTTATGAATTATTTCGTATTCTGTAGCATAATCAAGTAGCTCACCTATTCTTGAAATTCCTTTTTTATAAATAATATCAAACTCCGCTGTTCTAAATGGTGGTGCAACTTTGTTTTTTACTACTTTTACTTTTGCTCTTGTCCCTACTTGTCTTTTGTCATCACCTGTTCCCATTTCTATTTTAGCTTTGCTTCTGATTTCCATTCTTACAGAAGAATAAAATTTCAAAGCATTACCTCCAGTTGTAGTTTCTGGATTACCAAACATAACTCCAATCTTCATACGTAATTGATTAATGAAAATCACAGTTGTTTTTGACTTACTAATAGCAGCAGTTAGCTTTCTCAATGCTTGACTCATAAGTCTTGCTTGTAGTCCCATATGAGAGTCTCCCATATCACCTTCAAGCTCTGCTCTAGGGGTCAATGCAGCTACAGAGTCAATAACTATTAAATCAATAGCATTAGACCTCACAAGCGTTTCAGCAATTTCTAAAGCCTGTTCACCACTATCAGGTTGTGAAATGATCAAGTCATCAATCTTAACGCCTATTTGCTTTGCATATTCAGGATCTAGTGCATGTTCAGCGTCAATAAATGCAGCATATCCGCCAGCATTTTGGATTTCAGCTACCATATGAAGTGTAAGAGTAGTTTTACCTGAACTTTCAGGTCCAAAAATTTCAACAATACGTCCTTTAGGCACGCCACCACCAAGTGCAACATCTAGCCCAAGAGATCCACTGGAGAATGTTTCTACGTTGTTCTTAGCTTCTCCCATTTTCATGATAGAACCAGTACCATAGTTTTTTTGAATTTGAGACATAGCTAGCTCTAAAGCTTTTTTCTTGTCATCATTCTGTTCTTTTTTTGTCATTTTTGTATAAGTTAATTTGTAAATCAATCATAGGTGAGCTTGCCCTCACCCGTCAAGGCTATTTTTCTAAATCGATTATAAACCTCTTATATTAAATAAAAATAA
>JAGRAS010000041.1 GCA_020434465.1 Bdellovibrionales bacterium
TTGGCTTACTAGAAAAAGTGATTGGTCTTTAAAATTAGGAATTGATGTTCCTGTTGAATCTAATTCGGCTGCTGAGTCTGTGGCGCCAAGATATCGCGCTTCAGCAAGTTTACTTGTAAACTTTTAAGTTTCTTTAGTAATTTCAGGCTACTTACACTAAGTATTCAGGCATTATCATTTGTGATACAAAGCCAGCATGAAATTAATAAAGCCAAATTTTTGGTTAGAGAGCCCTAAGCTAACTCTTTTTTGTTGGTTAGCATTAGCCATACTTGTTGGTGTGTTTGGGATAATTATTGGCACTAGAACTATAATTCCTGGCCCAACAAATATTAATTCTTTACTTAAAAATAAAGGTGAACGATCAGCATATGCTGCTGAAGTACCCCCAAAAGATATCCTTTTAGTTGTAATTGGTCATAAGAATTTAAAAGTTAGTTCTGAAAAATTTAAAGAAGCCAGAGAAGCTCTTGTAGATTCAATCTCTAATTTTACTTCACCTGAAAATCTTCCAATTTTTGAACAGATTCAAACTGCCGGCCACACTATGCTAGGTGATGAGCATTTTACATCAAAGGATGAACGTTATTTACTGATGCGCACTTATACTCATCAGTCTGTAGATCGATCAGCAGAACACTTAAAAGATCTTCCTAAGCTTTTCGCTGATTGGAAAGATACATACCCTGATTTCTCAGTCACATATTTGAGCGATGCTACGGTTAATAAAGAAATGTTTGAGCTTATAGATCAGGATTTAGATAAATCTCTAGTTTATACTTTGCCAATAACATTTCTAATATTAATTTGGGCTTTTGGTTCAGTTGTTGCTTCATTGATTCCTGTTTTTATTGCAGTTGTAAGCTTATTTATGTCTTTGGGGGTTTCAGCTTTTATTAGTCATTTTTCTGAACCAATCAGTGCTACCGCCTCACAACTTGTAGTTCTTTTAGTTTTGGCTGTTGGAATAGACTATTCGCTGTTTATTATTAGCCGGATTCGAGAAGAAGTTTGCCATGGTGCAAGTTACAGAGAAGCAATTATTAAAGCTCGAAAATCAACTGGATTAGCAGTTTTATGGAGTGGGCTAATTGTAGCGCTTTCACTTTCCGGCCTCTTTTTACTTCAAGATACTGTATTGGCATCGATGGCAATCGTCTCGATTATCTCTGTATTAATAACAGTTCTTAGCGCTGTTTTTGTTTTGCCAAGTATTTTATTGCTACTAAAAGAAAAAATTGAATATGGAAAAATCTGGCAAATTAAAGGGAATGCAATTGTATCTAAAATAAACCAATTATGGCTCAACATTTCTGTTAAGAGACCAGTTTTTGTGATGCTGCTAACTGTGATTGGCTTAATATGGATTTCACACTTTGTTATCTATATGCAGTTAGGGTCTACTGTAGAATTTGAGTTGTTCCCAAAAAAAATGCAAAGTCGACATGCGTTTGAAACTCTTGAAAAAAAATTTCCTGATCTAGCTGGTAGTGAATTTTCAATTATTTTGGAGTCAGAAAATCTTGAGGATTATGAGAGTATGGGGGAATTGCAACCGTTTATGGATGAGTTGCATAAGTTTAAATTTGTAAATGGGCCAGTTGATTTTAGGATGTCGCAAAATATGCAGGTTGCGCGGTATCAATTTATTTCACGCGAAAGTGCAAACTCAGACGCAAATCAAAATTTAATTCATAACTTAAGAAATATTATTTTTCCAAAGTTTTTAAGTCCTCTTGGAATAGAAGCGCACATTAGCGGGATATTGCCATATATAGTTGATGATCGAGATAGGTATTCTTCAAGATCTCCAATAGTTTTTGGTGCAGTTCTACTGCTAAGTTTCATCTTTCTATTAGTTGCGTTTAGATCGCTGATAGTTCCAATCAAAGCCATTTTACTAAATATCCTATCGACCTTAGCTGCCTTTGGAATGTTAGTTTTAACCTTTCAGTTAAGTGATATTGTTTCCCTTGATTTTGGAGTTATTGAAAGTTTTGTTCCACCATTATTGTTTTCAATATTGTTTGGACTATCAATGGACTATCATGTGTTTTTATTATCAAGGGTCTACGAAGAGTATCTAGCAAGCCAAGATATGAAAGCCTCTGTTAAGCGAGGTATAGAAACAACTTTTAGAACTATTACAAGTGCTGCTGCGATTATGGTTTCTGTTTTTATTATTATCGCAGGCTTAGAGTTGCCAATAATGAAGCAACTTGGGTTTGGTTTGGCTGTCGCAATTTTTATTGATGCAACAATAATCCGCTGTTTACTTTTACCAGCCAGCTTAGTTTTGTTAGGTAAATGGAACTGGTACTTGCCTAAATTTTTATCAGGCCTACCTAGAATTAAGCTTGAATGATTTTTAAGCTTGAAGTTAATAATTGAGTGTTTTAGGCTCTAAACAGTTTTGAATTCCAGGAGGCTCCTATGTTTAGTAAACCAATCAATTTCTACTCATTCTGTTTAATTATTTTCTGTTCAATTCTTGTTGGATGTGTTGCTGCTTCTACAAATAATAATCTTTCAGAATCTAGTGTTGTTCCTGGCTCTACACCAAGCTTACCAGCAGTAGAGTTGGCAGATTTAAACGGGCAAGTTTATGAATTTCCAAAAGATCTTCCTGCTTCGCAAAATGTGCTAGTTCTTGGCTTTTCTCATGAGCAAAAAGACTCTACTCAAAGCTGGATGGCTCCTTTAGCGGAACTTGAAACAAAATATTCAAACTTGTCAGTATTTAAGGTGCCTGTAATTGATAATAAAAATGCAGCACTAAGAACCATTATTAGAAATGGTATGCGTTCAGGGTCTGAAGAGGGTGCTCGTTCTAAGACTTTAACTTTGTTTGTTGATTCAAAAAAACTTATCGAACATTTAGGCATAACTGACACTGATCAAGTTTCTGTTGTACTATTAAATTCAAATGGCCAAGTAGAATGGCTTGGAAAGGGAAGTGTTAATGATGGCCAATTATCTGGATTGACTAAGGTTTTAAAAAGTAAGTCAAATGTCGGATAAGTTTTTTTAAGCTGATCTGAAATAATTATAGCATATGCCCGTCTTATACTCGCTATTTTAAAAATGTCTTGAACGATTTTTTTAATAGCAAAAAGTTTAAAGAATATCACTTAAGCCTTACCTTATTTTGAAGGACATGGAATGAGTTTAGCTTCAACATCAAACGCAGATTTATCTCTTATTGAAAATAATTCCCCTGATTTTCAAAAAACTTATGCTGATTATGTAAACCCGCAATGGGTTAAACTTCTTTCTATTCTTGATATGAATAAAAATTTTGTTAGTGCTCAAGGTGCAGAACTAACAACGGATGATGGCAAGGTTTATTTAGATTTTCTAGCTGGATATGGTGTTTACAATATCGGCCATAATCACCCTTATTTAGCTCAAGAACTTATCCGCGAGTTACAATCTCTAAGACCATCAATGCTTCAAAGTCATGTACCTGGGCTTGCTGCACAATTAGCTGAGAGACTATGTAAAATCTCTGGTGGCAAGTTAGAAAAAGTTTATTTTGGTTCATCTGGGTCAGAAGGAGTGGAAACCTCAATTAAATTTTCGAGAGCTTTTACCAAGCGTGGGTGGATTTTATATGCTGAAGGAGCTTTTCATGGATTAACTTGTGGGGCTTTATCACTAATGAGTAATCCTTGGTGGCGAGAGCAATTTGGAAATTTACTTGAAGAAACTAAAGGAATCCCGTTTGGTAATTTAGAAGCTTTAAAAAAAGAACTAGCAACTGAAAAGTACGCAGCACTAATTCTTGAGCCTGTTCAAGGAGAAAGTGGTGTTAGTGTTCCGAGCATAGAATACCTTCAAGAAGCTCAACGTTTATGTGAAAAGCATGGAACTTTATTGGTAATAGATGAAGTTCAAACCGGACTACACAGAACAGGAGAATTTATTGCATCTCATCACTTTGAAATTGAGCCAGATATTCTTATCTTAGCTAAAGCTTTAAGTGGAGGGCATGTTCCGGTCGGAGCGGTCTTAATGAGAGAGGATGTTTATCACTCTGTTTATAAATCAGTTGATAAAGCCTTTGTTCATGCTTCAACTTTTAGTGAAAACGCGCTTGCAATGAGAGCAGGGCTTGCAACTCTTGATGTTTTAGAAAATGAAAATCTAGGTGAGCAAAGTCGTGCTAAAGGAGAATTTCTTCGTCAAGCTTTGAGGAATAGTCTGGAACGTTTTGAATTTGTAAAAGAAATTCGCGGTCTAGGATTGATGAATGGAATAGTTTTTAAACCACCAACTTCTATGTCACTAAAAGTGCTGTTTTCTGCCTTTCGTCATGCACATGCTGGATTATTTGGGCAAATGATAGTTCGTGCTTTGTTTGGTGAGCATCAAATTCTTTCTCAAATGGCAGGTAATGATCATATGGTAATAAAAGTAATGCCTCCTTTGGTAGTTACTGAAGAGCAGTTGCTTGCCTATGTTTCTGCAATTGAACAGGTTTGTGAAACAATAAAAAATGACAAAACAAAATTTTGGTCTCAAGGAGCAACAATTGCAGCCAAAGCATTTTCTTTAAAAGGATAGAATTTTAGTTTTGAATATTTAAGTTACTAATAAATTTCTTTATTACCTTATTGATCTTTTTGCCTTTGGCTTTTTTCTTACCTTTGGTTTTAATTACAATTGCTTCAGTTGTAATTACCGAATTTGGCGCAATTTTACTTTGGTTTGAAGGCTCACAAGTAAATGTAAAATCCAAATTAAATTTTGCTTTTAATATTTTAAGCTTGGCTATTATGTTAATGCTTTGCGAGCTGTCAATAGTAGCTAAATCTTTGGAAGCAATTATTTTTGAAGCTTTTTTATATCCACGTGCACTAATTAAACAACTTGAGCTGTTTCCAGGGTTCGCAGCTAAAGTAAACTCGATTGATGTTTTTGAAGTGTTTGAATTATAATCTAAAGAACCATCATCAGGGTCATCGCCAGGGTTATCATCATTAGGTGGGTCATCGTTAGGTGGGCTATCACCTGGATCGTCCCCTGGATCATCGCCTCCCCCTGAGTCAGGGTCAGCTTCACGATAGCTATATCCAATTGAGTTTATGCCTCCTTCACAGCTATCAAATCCTAATGAAGAAACAACATAAATACCATCAGAAGAATCAACAAGAACCTGCACATTTCTGAGATCTACCATGCAATTATTTACTGGATTCAGAGTTTGAGAATAGCTGCCTTCGGAAGTAACATAACTCAGTCTAATTGTTGTGCTGTCAGGAAAGAGTGCACTTCTAAACTCATTTGCATAGGCGCTTGCATAGCTAGTTTGACTAAAATCTGGTGCATGTCCTTTATCAAAGTTAATGCCGGAATTTGGAGCGCCACCACTTGCTTTGTAATAATATAGAAATCCAGTATCACTTGCCCCTAATCCAGAGTAATTTTCTGCAGCAGCATTTACATAAAAATCGCCGTTATCGTTATAACTTCCAGATGGATTATATCCGTCTATTCCAAGTGAAGATTGAGTCCAAGTGTTTGAGCTAAAAATAGCATGTCTAACAGTAGTAAGGTTTTCGTTTCTAAATAATAATTCTCTAGATCCAACTTGTGGATTTCCTACAAAACTAACCTCTGGGTCAACATTTCCAACATTTGCTAATACAGTTCTTGTATATATCCCACCTAATGTTCCAGAGCTGCTTACTAGATCACCACTGTCTGAACGGTAATAAGCAGAGAATATATTACCTGGGCTCGATACAGATAGAATTGGAGACAAGCCGGTTGTCCCAGTATTATCGATCACATGTGTGACCCAGGAACCAGAAGCATCGGTTGCAACTTTAAAAACTCCAGCAACTTGATGATAGTATGCAACATAACGCTTTCCATCAGAACCAAATACAAAATAAGTGTCTAAGCCTGTGGCTGGTACCAGACCAGCAAATACGTTTGCTTCAATTTCTGTTACAACAGCATTGCCATCATCAATTGTTACATGAACTAATCCGTGATTTGTTGCTGCAGAATATGCCGTAAATTCTAAACTATCATCTGCAGGGTTTAGTGCAGCATGTACACCTGCATGAATATCCACAGCGTTTTCTAAAATAGTAAAATTTGAAAATTGATTTTGAGCAAATGCAAAGCCACCAATTGAAAGGTAGATTAAAATACCGAAAATGATTTTAAATTTATGCATTATTTTGCGAGTTTAAAAATTTACTCAAAAAAATATTCGGCAGAAATGTTATATAGAGTTAGATTACTGAGTATTTTTTTTGTTTTTATATTAAGGGACTTAGAGAAAATATAGCTAAAAATAGCTGCTATCCTATGTGTAAAGTTTGTTAAATTCTTTAAATGTAATCATTTTACTTTGGTCAGCATCCCAGAGTTTTAAATTTAAGCATTTAAAAATTTCTTTAAACGTAAGTTCAGTAGTCTCAGGATTCTGTAGCTCAGGAATAGATTCCATAGCTTTTGGCAGATTATAAAAAGGAATTCTTGAATTTAAATGATGTACATGATGGTAGCCTATATTCCCAGTAAACCAGTTCATCAAAGCATTTGTTTTAAGAAAACTGGAAGATTCAAGAGAGGCTTGCTGATAAGACCACTCATCATCAGGAATAACATGTAAACCTTCAGCATTGTGTTGTGCATAAAAAAGATATGCACCAGCAGTAGAAGCAATTATCAAAGGAAGTAAAAAGCTAAAAAACAAAACCTCAAATCCAAAAAAGTTCCATATCAGAGCCATAAAGCCAAAGTGAACAAAGATTGTTAACAAGGAATCTAAATGTTTCTTTGTGTTTTCAAAAAGAGGAAGAACGCAAATATTAAGAAAGAAGACAGTAAAATAAGCAAACACAATCGTTAACCAATGTCTAGAAACACAGTACTGAACTCGCGTAAACCAAGAAGCCTCTTTCCACATTTCCGTTGTAAAAATTGGAAAAGATCCAATGTGTGAATCTTCTACTTGCCCAACATGAGCATGATGAAAATTATGACTTTTTCTCCATGAACTAGGTGGTGTTAGCAATAACATCCCATAAAAATAAATCATTAATTTTGCTAGCTTTGAATCTTTTAAGATCGCTCCATGTAAGAAGTCATGATATATAATAAAACCTCTTACCATTGTAAGACCACTAATCGTTGAAAAAATTAATTTGATCGCTAAAAAATTTGTGAGTGAAGCAAGGCTTAAAGAAGCTATTAAAATTCCAAAAGTTGACCAGAGAGACCACCAGCTTAATTCTCTATCTTCAGCTACAAAAGGAGCTGTAGCATCAAAAAGTTCTCTACCGGTTCTTCCTTGGCACAAGTTTTTGGCTGCTGTTGATTGATTTGTTTGCATTAAATTATTTCTAAAGTTTTATCTTAAGTTATCAGGGTCTTGGCAATTTAGACAAGCCCTTTCGACAAGCAAGATCATATGTGTACAAACTTTTGCGGATAAAATCTAGACTTAGGGTTTGTTTGTGAGCTTTGAATTAATCTCCCAGAGTTTTATATATTTCAAGAAAGCATAGTAAGCCTCAAGAAATGCTACAATTAAGCCTGAAAAGCCCTCTAGAAAGCCTTTTTTTAATATATAAAACTTTGTGAAACGAAGAATTGGGTTTAAGAAAATTTTTGCTAGGTTTGATTTTTCTCCATTTTTTGCCATTGCAATAGCAGAGTCAGCAGAGTGTT
Organism: Bdellovibrionales bacterium; assembly: GCA_020434465.1. The sequence goes on from JAGRAS010000041.1 coordinate 7,693, forward strand.
TGTTTAGCGACTTAACTTGATCGCTAAAATTTTTATAAGTGTAGTGAAAAAGCTCACCTTTTAGTTTTTTAACCTTACCTGCAACAAGAGCTTTTTCATGCGGATTTTCACCGCCCCAAGTTGTTAATTCTCGTTTACACAGTCTTAATCTAAATTCAGGATACCAACCGCCTTTTCTCCACCATTTGCCTAAAAAGAACACCACACGATTTATTAAATATCCGTCAGCATCAGGGGAGTTTTTTAACAAGTCTAAAATCTCATTTTTTAAATCAGTAGAAACTTCCTCATCTGCATCAATATTTAAAATCCATTCTTTTGTACATTGATTTAGAGCAAATCTTTTTTGCTCAACAAAACCCTCCCAATCATGGTGAAGCACTTTATCAGTGTATTTTTTAGCGATTTCTAGTGTTTTGTCTCTGGAACCACTGTCTACCACAATAATTTCATCACACCATGAAATGCTGTTAAGACAGCGTTCAATCTGCTCTTCTTCATTTTTGCATATTATAAAAGCAGAAATGCTTTGCCGCATAAATTTCCAGGTACCTTGTTTACTAATTGAGCCATTAACTTAGGTAAGCAGCTTAACAAAGGCAAGGTTAATCTAAAGAATAATAAAAACAGACAGTTAATTATGTAGCAGCAGCAGATAAATCATCAGCCTATGTTATTGAATGGGCTCCAAATTCAAAAGACAATCATCGCCTATTGAGATTGAATTTAGCTGGCTCACATGCTTTACTTCGGCTAGGAAAATTCGAGGGATAGCAATGAATATATTGGGAATATCTGCTTTTTACCATGATAGTGCTGCTTGTTTAGTTCAGGACGGCAAAATTGTATCTGCTGCTCAAGAGGAAAGGTTTACACGAAAAAAACACGATCCTGATTTCCCAAAGAACGCAGCAGAATATTGCTTAAAATCACAAGGCTTATCGGTTAATGATATTAACTATGTTGTTTTCTATGATAAACCGGTTCTTAAATTTGAGCGTTTACTTGAAACTTATCTTACTACTGCTCCAAAAGGCTTTACTTCGTATGCAAAAGCATTACCTCTTTGGTTAAAGCACAAACTATGGATTCCAGATACAATCCGAAACGAATTGGGCTATGAAGGTGAAATTCTTTTTACAGAGCATCATCAAAGTCATGCTGGAAGTGCATTTTATCCATCACCGTTTCAAAAAGCTGCAATCATAACTATTGATGGAGTTGGCGAGTGGACAACAAATAGCTTAGGAGTTGGTGAAGGAAATGAATTTCAGCTTTTAAAAGATATTAAATTTCCACATTCGCTAGGATTACTTTATTCAGCCTTTACATATTTCACTGGCTTTAAAGTTAACTCAGGTGAGTATAAAGTAATGGGCTTAGCTCCATATGGAGAGCCGAAATATAGTCAGATTATTTATGATAATTTGATTGATTTAAAAGAGGACGGCTCATTTCACTTAAATTTAAAGTATTTTAACTACATGTCTGGTCTTACAATGACTAATGATGAGTTTGGTGATTTATTTGGGGGACCAAGAAGAAAACCTGAAACACCAATTTCTCAGCGTGAAATGGATTTAGCTCGGTCGATTCAAGATGTTGTTGAAGAAGTGATGCTAAGACAAGCGCGCTATCTACATAAAGAAACAGGTTTAGATAATGTATGTTTAGCAGGCGGCGTAGCTCTTAACTGCGTAGGTAATGGCAGAGTTTTAAGAGAAGGCCCATTTAAAAATCTTTGGATCCAACCTGCAGCAGGTGATGCTGGCGGCGCATTAGGTGCTGCACTATGCGTTTGGTACGGATATCTAAAAAATCCAAGATTAACTGACGGTAATTCCCAAAAAGATTTTCAACATGCTTCGCTGCTTGGGCCTCAGTTTTCAAATGAGGAGACAAAAGTACAATTAGATAAACTTGGCGCGGTGTATAAAAAAGTTGATGACGCAG
>JAGRAS010000420.1 GCA_020434465.1 Bdellovibrionales bacterium
GATGATTATATTTCTTTAGACCATTTGCTTTCTACTTGGGGTAAAAGTCCATTATTAACTCGCTTAAGAAAAAAAACTTTGCTTACAAAGCTTGGTAGCAGTATTCGTCAATTGCATGATGCAAAATTCGCTCATCATGCTTTAAGCCCTGAGCATCTTTTTATACGTTTTTTTGAAACAGAAAATGAAGTCCCTCGAGTAGATACTAGAATTATCGATTTAGAGCAGGGAGAAATGAAATTCTTTTTTAGAGATTCGGGGTTAAATGATCTTAAAAAACTCCTAAGTTATGCAAATGATTTAAGCACTTCTGAACTTCTTAGATTTTATCTGTCTTATCAAAGAACAAGCAAACTTTCTAAAAAAAATAAGCTTCAAATTCTTGAAAAAATTTTAGCCTAAGTGTTAAAGTTTTATCCTTTTAGCAAATCCAAGGATTCTAAATGACAAAAAAATATGATACCTTACTTTTTGGTGCGCATCCAGATGACATAGAAATGGGTATGGGAGGCACTGCAATTAAGCTTGTTAAAGCTGGATATTCAGTAATGAGTATCTCACTGACACAAAGTGAAAATAGCACTTATGGAGATCTTGATACTAGGAAGCAAGAATATCAAGCTGCATCTGATGTAATTGGTTGTGATTGTATGATGTTAGATTTTCCTGATTCAGGAGTTGAGAACACAAGAGAAGCTAAAGTTAAAATTGCAACTGTTATTAGACAGATGTCACCAAAGATTATTTTTGCTCCTTACCATACTAACCCATACGCTGAGCCTGCTGGAATTGCTAATGTTGATCACTACCAAACAGGCGCAATTGTTCGGGATGCAGTAAAGTTTGCTAGACTTAAAAAAACAGTACCTAATCATGAACCTCACGCAGTAAAGAAGTTATATTTTTATCTTCTTCCAAGAAATATTTGGCCAAACATTATAGTTGATGTAAGTGAAGAAGCAGAGCAATTAATCTCCGCTATTAAATGTTATAAAACACAAATGGATATCAGCTTAAATGGAAAATCCATAATTGACATCTTAATGACAACAAGAGCTGCCGAAGGTGTAAATAATGGTTTCAATTATGCAGAAAGATTTGCAAGTGATCAGCTTTTAGAGCTGGAAGCTGATGATTTTTTTAAGTTGTAAATCTATTTAGGAGTTTCATGCCCACCCCAGAAAATCACAAACAAAGATCTCTAACGCCAATAGAAAATACTCTTGAACCTGTTACAAGATCACAAATAGAAGCAAGCGAGGATAACTTCACTGATGCGAGATTATCAATTGAAATTCCATTTAACAGGAGTGAGCTAATTACTTTTTTGTTTGAACAAGCTCCAGAAAAACGATCTGAACTGCTAAGAAATTTACTTAACATCCACCCAGATCTTGTTGTAGAAGCTTTATGTGAACTTGCAAGATCTAATAACAGAGACAGAAACACTTGGGCTCTAACAGAGCTAAGTAAGTTAACTAAATCAGTAGTGTATGAACCAATAGCAATTGAACAAGCTTTATCAGGAGATACACGTGGAATTTCACAGATTGCGGTTCAAATAATTTATGATCTAAAGACAGAAGATACTTTAGTGAAAAAAATTGATGCAAAGCTAAAATCAGATTGCACTGAGAGAAAACCTGCGTTTATTTCTAAGATTCATGGCTATCAAAAATTTTTAAGTTTATTTCAAGATAAAAATACACAACCCAGAGC
>JAGRAS010000421.1 GCA_020434465.1 Bdellovibrionales bacterium
TCCCAACTCGATGACATCAAAGTAATGATTGCCATAAATAATCACTGGGAGAGCAGCTATTGCAGCAAATGGAGAAAAAAGAGTTCTGTAAGTTTGTTCCTTTAAGTTCCAAATTATGTAAATCATGCAGATATCTACTGCAATCCACTTCCAAAAAAAGATACCACTAGTTAGGAATATCATTAAGTGCAAGGCAATAAAGGCAACCAGAAGTAAACTTGAAACTCTTCTGCCAAATAGTAAAAAGACAGAGCCAAGCTCGATTATCATGGTAGCAATCTGTGAAGGAACATTTAGATATTCAAAAAAGTTTGCAAATTTAATTACGAAATCTTCTGAAAGCCACCATCCCCAACCATTAAGCCATCCTGATACAATTAAGTTCGGCAACTCGTTTTCAAACATCCATGTATACCAATGAGGGCCCATTTTCATTTTGCCTACTCCTGGGTATAGGTAATAAGCTCCCATCATACAAAGAAATGTAAAAAGCAGACTTGCTGTAGATGGTTTTCTAATAATCGATATAAGCAAGTAGGATGTAAAAATACTTAAAATATTAACTGGTATATATTTATCAGTCCAAGAGTATAGTCCAAGAGGAGACTCAAACTGAAAAACCATAGGATAGAGAAAATATAAAAAAACGGGAAGTAAGGCTGGGTGTAAGTAAACTCCGAGTGCTAGCAAGATCAGTAAAGCTCGATCCCAGTAATGTCCATGACTAAGATATAAGTTGTAATCGTAGGTTGAAAATTTCCAAGCAAAGATAAAAACGCAGGTAATAATCAAAATCCTGACAGACTTTTCTAAGCCTAGCTTACTCCAACTTAAACGCCAGAAAAAAAGTAGGCATGCTAAAGTGATGTATACTATTGGGAGCCTATCTCTCCAGAGGCGAAGACCTTCCCAAGCTATGATCTTTTGATGATAAATCTGACCTCCAAGTAGGCTAAACTTAAAGAACCAGTTGTATACATAGTAATTTACATAAATGAGTAAGGTAACGGATATTGAAAAAAACAATAACTGAAGTATAGGTGTATCAAGTTTACTAAAAAGTTTGTCTTTTAATGTAAGATTCACTCATTTCTCCCCAACAAACACAACCGATTGACCAAAAAATGGATGTGTTAATTTTTCCAAAAATTTACTTGGTTCAACTAGATATTTATCAAAGAATAGCATGTCATTATTAACTTCTGGGCTATCAATATTAGGATTTTTTGGAATGAGAATTTTGTTTCTTACAAACCAGCCAAAGCCACCAATTGGATTCATATAAAATGTTTTATTAACTTTCCATCCCGCAGTAGTAAAAGTATCTTTCAATAATGTTCTATTATATCTTCTAAAATGTCCTGCATCTTTGTCCATAAAACCGTATAAAGCTTGCAATGCAGGAACTAGAAAAACAATTTTAGTTTTTGGTTCTACATTTTCGTAGATCCACTTTAAACATTTTCTATCTTCTTCAATATGTTCTAAAACATTTAAGCTTAGAATTGTATCAGGTCTCCAAGCAGCACAATCTTTAACTGTTTCTAATTTATATAAATCAACGTATTTAGTGGAAAAATCATTGGAGTACTTTTGCTTAAAACGTTCAAGTTTTCTCAGCATTTCTTGATCAATATCAGAAGCTAGAACATTGAACCCTAAATTAAGGAGCATTTCAGTATACTGCCCATAACCACTACCGATTTCCCAGATTC
>JAGRAS010000422.1 GCA_020434465.1 Bdellovibrionales bacterium
TTCTGAATTTTTAGAAGACAAGGGTAAGGGAATTGGAAAAATCTTTGGATTTTAAAAGCTTAGAATAAGCTTAAGCTCAAATTATTAAGCTTTTTTCAAAAATTATATGTATCTTATTGAAATTACTATCTTTTACTTATGATTTAGTTTGAGGTTACCTGAAGCATACTAGGTCAAAAGTCAGACATTATACTAACTACTATTAGATCTAAAATTACCTTATTGGTTTTTTAAGACTTAGATTTGTTTGGGTTTTAAATGGTTCAACTTGTTCAAAATAGGAAGCCTAAGGAGCTTGAAGCTCTCACCCCAGAGGCTGGCATAGATACTGAACAATTAGATACTGAACGATTACCTGAACCAAAGCTGGAAAAAGCAGCCCCACCAACAGAAGCTGAGTTAGATGATATAATTTTAAATGGTGCTGGTAGTACTACTTCCATAAGTGTTCAAGCCCCTCATACAGCAAGAAGCAATATAGAATCTGCCCCACAAACAACAGAGCTTAGTTCTGATCTTAGAAGTCTTTTAACTGATAGAATTTTAAAAAATGAACCAACAAAAGCAATTGTTGAAGCTTTAGGTGGTGTTAAAAATTTAACAGATGAAAAGTTGTCAGAATTAAATAGACTTGCAAGTCGTCCAGAAGTTATAGATAAAGTACTAGAATTTGCAAATAAAGATATTAGCCAAATTGCAAAAGACTCAGGTTATGATAAACAAGAACTTTTAAAAAACTTGATAAATCACCTAGCAAACCCTAATAAGGATTATAATATTGGCGGTAGAGATAATTGTACGGCGGGGGGTGCGCTTGGAGCTTTGTTAATTGAAAAACCAGAAGCTTATGCTGAAAAAGTAATAGAGCTATTTACCAGTGAGAATGCTTCTATTGACACTGGCTTTACTGATGCAAATGGCCAAGCAGTAAAAATAAGTTTAAGTAGATCTGCTCTAAAAGATGCTCCGACTGATCTAGTTGGAGGGATGAAACCTGCTGATATGTTAGAATTAGGAATGCAGGCCTCGTATATGGATGCCGCTGTAAAATCAGCTTGGAAAGTACATTTAGATAGTGTTAAAGGTAAGGCCTGGTTAGCTAAGTGGAGAGAAGATAATCCTGAAAAAGCAAAACAGTTACCAAGTGGTCAGCAGCCATTTTATAATCCTAGAATTGACAAGGTTGTGTATCCCGACGGCACTGAGTTCTCTGGACTAAATCGTGAAGAGGATCATGCTATGGAAATCCTTGTTCACGGAGGTGCTAAAAGACTAGATATGCACCAACTTGTTCAAAACTCCAATGTCCGTGATTTATTTGATCAGTCTCCATTAACTAGAGAGCGTTTAAATGAAATTTCAAATAAATTAAATTCAGAAGAGTCACTTACGGTATTAGGAATCAGCGCTTCAGAACGAGAAGAGCTAAAAGGTTTCTTAGATTTAGTTAACACTGCAATTGAAAAGGGCGAATCAGGAGAGCCTCAAACTTTTGGTGCTGTTGTTTATTACAAATCAGGCCATTTAGTAGATAAGGGAAGCTTACACAAGATAATGGTGCAAGTCGAGGATGAAGGAGAGAATGGCATCCAAGTAAAGTTTTATAATACCTGGGGCAAAACAGAATCTGATTTTGACAAGCATCCTTTCACCGGTGCTGAAAAAACTGAAGGCAATACTTATAAGTGTAGTTTAAAAGATTTTATTCAAAATG
>JAGRAS010000423.1 GCA_020434465.1 Bdellovibrionales bacterium
AGTCCACCAATCACCAGCATTCGAAGCAGCACGAGAAGACGTAGACTCCTCACCAATTACTAATGAAGATAAGATCAAAGCTTTTGATCTTTTTAGCTCCTCTTCACTAACGTTACCTTTCACTCCTTTTAAGACACTCAACATAACATCAAGTGTTTCTTGCGCTCTTTCAGGTGTAGTTCCAGCATAGCAAGTTACAGCTCCATAACTTGCATTTGCTCCATGACTTGCTGAAATATGGTAGCAAAGTCCTCGTTTTTCCCTAACTTCAACAAAAAGTCTTCCAGTAAAACCACCAGACAGCACTCCATTTAAAACTTTTGCAGTATAATAATGCTTGTCACCAAATTTTGCAGCAGGATATGCAACTGTAACTTGTAACTGAGCGCCATCATAATCGATATGTTTACTACCCTTAGAATTCACTTTGCCAAAATTAGGTTTAATTTTAGCATCACCCTTCCAAGATCCTAGGTGCTTCTCAACAATTTTTAAAACATCATCAACCTTAACCTTGCCTGCAATCGATAACACACTACCATTAGGCTTAAATGACTCAAGCCATTCAGCTTTTAAATCAACTATACTAGTACTTTTTATCCCCTCTAAAGTTCCAATATTTGGCCTTCCGAAGGGATCAGGAAGATAATTTTTAGACAACTCAATCATCGCACGCCTAACTGGACTATCATTTAAAGAATGAATGTCCTGTAAAAGAATATTCTTTATATTTGGAACTTCTTCTTTTGGAAGTAGCGGTGCGGAAAGCATTTTTGCAGTTAATTCTATTGCTCTATCTAAGTTTTTTGCAATTAAGTTTCCAGCATATATATAGCGATCCTGGCCTGTACCCTCACTCCTACTAATTCCAAGTGATTCGAATGCATCTGACAACTCTCTAGATGATAATCCACCTGCTCCACGACTAGATAGTTCTGATAGAATTAAGCTAGCTCCTATTTTGTCTGCTTTATCATAAATTATTCCACCAGGAATAAACAAGTCATAGGCAACAGATTCAACATGAGAAATTTCTTCTATTATAACTGTAAGTCCATTCGCTAGAGTTTCAATTCTTTGCATCTAAAATCTCTCTAAAGTTATTTTCACTAATCTTGTTAGAAATTGAATCATATGACAAGCTTGAGTTTTTAAGTAATTTTAAGATTTAAACTCCTACTTCACCGTCTGGCACTAACTCCTGCTCATCTACTGCCACCTGCTCTTCTGTAGTATCTTTTATATCGGAAACCTCTTCAGCAAGATCATCATTTAATTCAGCAGCTTCTATTATTTGCGTTTCAGGACTGTCAGAAATACCTAGTTTATCCATCTTGTACTTTAAAATCCTTCTGCTAATTCCTAATAAGTCAGCAGCCCTAGTTTGAACATAGTTTGTCTTTTTCAAAGCTTTTAAAATAATTTCCATCTCAAATTGCTTTTCTGCTTCTTCAAAATTTAACTCTCCTTCAATCACTCTGGTTTTTAATTGTTGCACTTGCGCTTTAGTGTTAGTGCATTTTGAAGGTAAGTTCTCTTCTAAAATTTGTTCTCCAGGACATAAAGCCATCAGACTCTCAATTAAATTTTCAAGTTCGCGAACGTTTCCAGGCCATTCATACTCAACCAGACGCTGACAAGCCTCAGCAGACAAACCCAAAGTTCTATCACCATACAGAGCTTTGTATTTAGCTAGAAAATGATTGG